>CAZXTH010000028.1:9092-16817 GCA_964643585.1 uncultured Pseudoalteromonadaceae bacterium | reverse complement strand
GCAATGCTGTGATTCCGTATGGCAGGCAACATATTACTCAGGCCGATATTGACGCAGTTACTGAGGTACTGAAAAGTGATTTTCTAACACAGGGCCCAGCTGTTCCAGCCTTTGAACACCGCTTTTGCCAACTGACAGGCGCTTTGCATGCCATTGCTGTTAATAGTGCAACTTCAGCTCTTCATTTGGCTTGTCTGGCACTGGATATCGGCCCTGGTAGCCGGGTCTGGACCTCTCCCGTCAGCTTTGTAGCGTCAGCCAATTGTGCCCGTTACTGTGGAGCTCTGGTAGATTTTGTTGATGTGGAACCCGACACCGGCAATATGTCTGTAACGGCTCTCAGACAAAAGCTGGAGCAAGCCAGAGATAACGACAGCCTGCCACAGGTCGTGATTCCTGTGCATCTTTCAGGTTTAAGCTGCGACATGCAGCAGATATATCATCTGGCCGTTGAGTTTGGTTTTCGCATTATAGAAGATGCCTCTCATGCCGTAGGCGCCAGTTATCAGGGAGAAGCTGTTGGTAACTGCCGCTACAGCGATATCACCATTTTCAGCTTTCACCCTGTAAAAATCATCACGACCGCAGAAGGCGGTATGGCGCTGACAAACCAGCCGGAATTAGCTGAAAAAATGCGGCTGTTACGCAGTCACGGTATCACCCGTGACGAACAGCACATGACCGAGCCCAGCCACGGCAGCTGGTATTATCAGCAGCTACAGCTGGGATTCAATTACCGCATGACTGATATTCAGGCGGCGCTTGGACTAAGCCAGAGCAATCGCTTATCAGAAATAATTAAGAAACGTCAGGTTCTGGCCGCTAATTATCAGCAGTTGCTGGCAAAGTTACCACTGCACACCCCTGCTACCGGATCTGACACTATAAGTGCATACCATCTATATATTATTCGTCTGGCAGACAAACAGCAGAGAAGCAAAGCTTTTGACTCATTGCGTGCCGCAGGGATAGGTGTAAATGTGCATTATATTCCTATTCATACTCAACCTTATTATCAGCAACTGGGGTTTGACTGGGGAGATTTTCCGGCAGCCGAACTATTTTATGAAAGTATTATCAGCCTGCCGATGTTTCCTGAACTGACTGAAGAACAACAGCAATACATTGTGGATACACTTCGTCAGGCTCTCAGCTAAATATCAGCAAGACAGAGTCTTTGTCAGCGTTTAAATAAGATGACTGAATATGAATGAGTGTTACCAGCAAAATCTTGATATTATCGCCAGAAGGTGGCCCGCTTTATTCGAAAGATTGCAGGTAATATCCCCGGCTCTCGACTCACTGAACATTATTGAGGGTAAAGACAGCACCTTACTGATTAATGGCATCCAGCTTACCAGCCGACATGACAGACAAGCTGAAGCCAGACTGCAGGCTAAAAAAATTGACACCATGCAGCCTGTGGTTGAGCTCTATGGTACAGGCCTGGGAGATTTACAGCAGGTTTTACTGCAAAGAAAGCCACTGAAAAAACTCAATGTTCATATTATGAACGAGAATATTTTTCTGTTGGTTATCCAGCTGCAGGATCAACAGTTCTGGTTAAACGATCCCAGAGTCACATTGCAATTTGCAGCTGACCACGCAGAGATCAAATTTCCTTTTATTGCTTCTCCGGCTGAAATGGCCCTGGCAAGCGACATGAATCTGAAAATTCAACGCCGCCTTACTAATGAAGAAGAACTCGTTCATCTGAATGAGTTTGCGGTTAGCGATTCAGAAAATCATGCCAGCAGAATAACCGAAAACCAGCCATTCTGGAGTTCAGACCATCCGGTACAAACACTGTACGGTACGCTTTCTAAAGAGCGCGAAGTCTTTGTAATTGCAACCGGTCCATCGCTGGAACAGCATTTCGATTACCTTAAACAACGATATGATGCTGATAAGCGGCCTTTTATTATTGCAGTAGATACGGCAGTACCGCCTTTACTAAAACATGGCATCGTGCCGGATATTGTAGTGACACTTGATGTCCGGATAAACACACAACGGCTGTCTTCAGAAGATGTTCCACCTCATGTCGCTCTTATTTACTTCCCTCTCACAAGCATTGAAGTGCTGCAAAGCTGGAATGGTCCACGTTATGTGGCACTGAATAACACAGCTATTTTCAACAGCATACGTAATAAACTCAACGCTGATGAACTGTTTATACATGGTAGCGTTATTCATCCGGCAATAGATCTGGCGGTTAAAATGGGAGGTCATCACGTCATTCTGTTTGGCGCTGATTTTGCTTTCGTCAACGATAAAACACATGCCAACTGGGAAACAGGTGTTCTGGGCTTTCAATACAACCAAACCTCTGAGTGGACATTAAATGGTTATGGCGAGAAAGTAAGAACATTGCGTAGCCTGCAAAATTACCTGATTGGTGTTGAACGTTATATCCTCAGATATTCTTCTGTCCGCTTTTACAATACCTCAAGATCTGGCTCAGTTATCAGCGGAACAGAATATTATCCGGAGTTAGTACAATGACAACGGTTCTACAGGATTGCCAGCAACAGGCAATGGAAACAGCGATTAATTTCCGTATCGGGCAAAACATTAAAGCACAACGTGCACTGCCATTACTTATTCAGCAATTGATTCAGAGTTTCCCGAAAGAAAATGCTCATCAGGTACAACTGCTTCGTTTAATCGTGCAAGGGATACACGAAGCTCAGGAAAAACATGACTGGCTGGGGCTGGCGGATTATCTGGAGTATGAACTGCAGGAACTGCTACAACAGCATATATAACAAAGGAATTGATATGAAAGTAGCCATTATTCCGGCCAGAGGAGGCAGCAAACGGATCCCCCGTAAGAATATCCGGGATTTTTGCGGTAAGCCGATGATTGCCTGGGCTATCGAAGCCGCAAAAAGCTCCGGTATTTTTGATCATATTCTGGTATCAACTGATGACGAAGAAATTGCAGCAGTTGCCGTCCACTGGGGTGCCGAAGTTCCTTTTATCAGACCCGCAGCATTGTCTGATGACTATACGGGTACAGGAGCAGTAGTAAAACATGCTACCGAATGGGTACTGCATCATCTTGGAAAGGTAGATTTTATTTGTACTATCTATGCAACAGCTCCGTTTATTAAAAGCAGCGATTTATTGCAAGGCATAGCACAGCTTCAGTCCAGTAATAAGCAGATGGCTTTTACTGTTACATCATTCCCTTTTCCAATTCAGCGGGCAATCAAAATAGATGAAAAGGGTAATATCTCAATGTTTCAGCCCGAGCACTATAAGACCCGGTCCCAGGATCTGGAAGCTGCATACCATGATGCAGGGCAGTTTTACTGGGCCAGAACAGCTGCAGTATTAAACGATGTATCCGCTTTCTCTTCAGAAGCTATCCCGCTCATCCTGCCCCGCCACCAGGTTCAGGACATTGATACTCCTGAAGATTGGCACAGGGCCGAATTAATGTTCAGCGCATGGCAGCATACTATATCGTCTGCAGCTGAGGCTGGAGGAGATCCCGTATAATGCATGATACTAACCGGAAAACATGGCAGGTTCATTCAGGTCCACTGGTAACCTCTACCAATGGATTTGATGTCATAGAATGTCAGCACTGTGGTTTTAAACATATCATTCCTATCCCCACAGCAAAAGAACTGGCCGATTTATACCAGCATGACTACTACAATCAGGAAAAACCGCTTTACCTGGAACGCTACCAGCAAGATCTACCGTGGTGGAATCAGGTTTACAGCCGGCGCTATGAGTTTTTTGAACAACATCTGCCTGTCGGCAACAGAAGCATACTGGATATCGGTTCCGGGCCAGGGTATTTCCTGCTACAGGGTAAGCAACGGGGTTGGCAGACCAAAGGCATAGAACCGTCAGTAAAAGCTGCCGAACACAGTAAAACAATGGGACTGGATGTCACTAACGGATTTTTTTCACCTGAAAGTGCCGCACTGCTTGGCCGGTTCGATGTAATTAATATGGGACTGGTACTGGAGCATATTCCGGAGCCTTCTGCATTGCTGCAACTGGTTTATCAGCAACTCAATACAAATGGCCTGTTATGCATTATCGTTCCTAATGACTTCAACCCTTTTCAGTTAATCCTGCGGGATCAGTTGAATTTTTCGCCCTGGTGGGTAGCTCCGCCACATCATATCAATTACTTTGATTTTAAATCGCTAAGCAAACTGGTTGAAAAATGCGGTTTTGAAGTGCTGCATCAGGAAGCAACCTTCCCCATCGATCTTTTTCTGCTGATGGGAGATAACTATATAGGCCAGGATGAAACAGGCCGCCAATGTCATGCCAAGAGAATGAATTTTGAACAAGCTATCTATGCTGCAGGAGCCAGCCCGCTACTGACACAGTTATATTCGGCTTTTGCTCAACTTGATTTGGGGCGTGAAGTTGTTCTGTTCGCCCGTAAAAAATAAGGAATACCAGATGAGACCTGAACGTAAACCATTACCAGATAAAGAGCTTTATCAGCCACAGTTTTCACCCTGGCTGGCGGAAACCGGCGAATTCCGCCAACTGGTATCCAAAGCCAAGCCGTTTTCATTAGTATCAGAGGATCGGCTTTGGATACTGTATTCACTGGCTCGCCAGGCCAGGCATCTGGTAGGTGATTTTTGGGAGTGCGGCGTATACAAAGGCGGTACAGCTATAATACTGGCAGATATTCTGCTCGCTGCACCGGATAAAACGTTACGACTGTTTGATACCTTCAGCGGTATGCCGGAAACCGATCCTGACAAGGACTATCACAGAAAAGGTGACTTTGCAGATACCAGCCTGGCTTCGGTGAAACAACGCCTTAACGATAAAGGTAATATCGAATTTCATCAGGGTTTTATTCCAGATACCTTCCATGGACTGGAACACCAAAAACTGGCCTTTGCTCATATTGATGTCGATATTTATCAGTCAGTGCTGGATTGCTGTGAATTTATCTATCCCCGTTTAGTTAGCGGTGGCTTTATGCTGTTCGACGATTATGGTTTTCCCAGCTGTCCAGGAGCCAGAGCTGCAGTAGACAGTTTCTTTGCCGATAAAATTGAGGTTCCGTTAGTACTGTCGACTGGACAGGCATTTGTAATAAAGAGCCCAGGCAAACACCTGTAAATACAATCTGAACCAGGTAACGCTATGACGAAGAAAGATATTTCCTTAACCTGTTGCGCAGTCTGCTCGGCTGAAGATTTCAGGCAGGTATGCACAAAAGACAACTACCTGTATGTTCAGTGTGCAACCTGCCATGTTGTCAGACAATATCCATATCCGGATCAGGCAACAATCAGTCAGTATTATCAACATTATCAGACGCATAAATCATCTGGTTCAGTTTATTTAAGTGATGAGGGTTTTCGGCTTTTTAAACGGGACAAAGCCTTTACCTTTAATGACCTCGGAATACCGGAATCGGCTTTTAAAGATAAAGTTATACTGGACGTAGGCTGTGCAACAGGCCAGTTCCTGCAGATGATGGCAGAAAAACAACCCCGGAGAATTTTCGGTATTGACGCCAGTCAGCAATGTGTTGATATCGCCAAAGCCAAAGGGCTGGACTGTGAAGTTGCGGATTTTCTGCAATTCAACGAACCTGTGGATATTATTTCCATGTGGCACTTGGTGGAACACCTCAGAGATCCTGTAAGCTTTATCCGCCATGCTTATAACTTGCTTCCCCCTGGCGGATGGCTACTGCTTGAAACACCGGTTATCGGTAGCATCTCAGAAGCATTCGGGGCCGATTGGCGCTATTATATGCCTGTCGAACATATCAATTTGTTTACTTTTGATGCCCTGGTAAAGGTTTGCTGCGATGCGGGCTTGTCGTTAAAGAGTTTCGTACGATTTGGCAGCGGTAACGATGGTATGGCTCCCGTAAACAAAAGAGCTATGGACAAAATTGCCAAGCAACAAGGGTTCGGTGACACCCTGGCGCTCTGGTTTATCAAAGGCGATTAATTTTTTAGAGTAGCACAATATGGAAACTACGAATCAGGAAGCCATACTTATTGTTAGTGCCGGTATTATGCAGATACCCGCCATTCTTACCGCAAAATCCATGGGCTTATATGTTATTGCTACAGACCGTAATATTAATGCTCCGGGTTTTCAGTATTGTGATGAATTTGCTGTCATCGACTCCAAAGATATCGACGGTCATGTCCGTTATGCCAAAGAAAACCAGCACCGGCTGAATATTAAAGCCGCTTTTGCCGGTTCCGATGTTGCGGTCACTGTGTCAGCCATTACCAATGCTCTGGGATTACCCGGCATTCCTTTCGATGTGGCCCAACGTTCCAATAATAAGGTATTGATGAAACAACGCTGGATACAGGATGGTATTCCAACGCCTTATGGCGGCGAAGTAACAACACTGGAAGAAGCCCGTACGCTACTGAAAAAAATCGGCTTGCCGGCTATTGTCAAAGCCGTCGATAACGCGGCCTCACGCGGTAGTATGAAGATAGATTCAGAGCAGCAACTGGCACAGGCACTCGAAAATGCTAAAGCGGCATCCAGAACCGGTACAGCTATCATTGAAGAGTATGTGATAGGTGCCGAGCAGAGTGTTGAAACGATTGTCTGGAACGGCTATCACCACCATGTTGGTATGGCCGACAGGGAGTTTGGCTTCCATCCTTTTCATATTGAAACAGCCCACATAGATCCGTCTGTGCTGCCAGAAGAAACTCAACAACAGATTTACCGGGTGGTAGACGCTGCGGCCAAATCCTTAGGTATTACATTTGGCCCGGCCAAAGCCGATATGATCCTGACAGAACGCGGCCCTATGATTCTGGAAATGACAGCCCGTTTAAGTGGCGGTTTCCACTCACAATACACTACCCCGCTTGGTACCGGGAAAAACCCGATACAGGCAGTAATGGAAATTTCGCTCGGCAGACCACTGAATAAAACATTGCTCGAAAACAAGTTTTATAAAACCTCGGTTTGTGCCGGGTTATTTCCGACTAAAGGTACAATAAAGCATATTTCAGGCCTCGAAGATACTCGTGCATTAAATGGTATTGATCAGATTATTCTGACCAAAGGTGCCGGAGACACTATTACCGATTACATTGATAATGGCTGTCGTTTCTGCTGGGTTATAGCAACAGCAGGCAATAAACAGGAAGCACTTGAGCTGATAGATAAGGCCAGAAAAAACATTCATTTTGAAGTCACTGCCGATATTTAAGCTCTATAAGAAATTGACGGTTCAGCAAAGAAGAATCCACCATGATTAATTTTATTTCAGAAGTATCCAGTAACCATGCTAAAGACCTAGATCGCTGTCTGGAGTTTATTGATGCTTCAGCAGCAATAGGCTGTTCTGCCGTAAAATTTCAGCTTTTTAAAGTTAAAGAGCTGTTCTCACCGGAAGCACTGCGATTCAAGCCGTCATTGCAGCAAAGAACAGCATGGGAACTGCCGGTGGAGTTTCTGCCCCATCTGGCAAAAAGGTGTCAGGAAAAGAACATTGCCTTCGCCTGTACTCCTTTTTATCTTGATGCTGTAGCTGAGCTGGAACCCTATGTGCAATTTTACAAAATTGCCTCTTATGAATTACTGTGGGACGATTTACTGATTGCCTGTGCCAGAACGGGAAAGCCTGTCATTCTGTCTACCGGCATGGCGACTATTGAAGAAATCCGGCATGCCGTAGCAGTATTACGCAACAATGGTTGTAATAATCCGACCCTGCTACATTGCACCTCT
>CAZXTH010000028.1:8492-9082 GCA_964643585.1 uncultured Pseudoalteromonadaceae bacterium | reverse complement strand
TCTGCCTATCCGACACCTTACCAGGAAGCAAATTTAGCCGCGATAGCCACATTACGGCATGTAACAAACTGCGACATCGGCTGGTCAGATCATACTGTAGAACCCGCCGTTATTCACAGGGCAATTCAGCATTGGGGAGCAAGCACTATAGAATTCCATCTTGATCTGGATGGCAAAGGGGATGAATACTCCACTGGTCACTGCTGGTTACCTGAGCAGATAGCGCCTGTGATTGAACAAACCCGGAAAGCCTTACAGGCAGATGGCGATGGTGTTAAAGAGCCGGTTCCGTCCGAATTGCCGGATCGTCTGTGGCGGGCTGATCCTGCTGATGGATTGCGTCCGTTAAAGACTACCCGCAACCAGTTATAATTATCCGCATGAAGGCCCCTGCTGCTTATAAAATTCTTGTTGTCTGTCAGGCCGGGGAAAAAACCGGCCTGGGACATCTGAGCCGGGCACTGGTGGTTTGCCGTGCCTTGTTACAGCAAGGCTTTATTCCCGAGCTACTGGTTCATGGTGAGCCGCTGACATTGGCTGATACCGGTTCAATGTCTGTCAGATTTACCAGTAACAGTGATCTATGTGCC
>CAZXTH010000028.1:0-8482 GCA_964643585.1 uncultured Pseudoalteromonadaceae bacterium | reverse complement strand
ATCAACATTAAAAGCCAGTGGCTGTAAACTCATTACCATTGATGCGATGGCTGATCTGCGCCACCTGGTCGATTTGGTTTTTATTCCTGCTTTTCAGCTGAAACCTGAATTAAACCAGGGTGATATATCCCGGCTGGTATATGGCTGGGATTGTTTTTTATTAAAAGTGGCAGCCAGAATAACCCACTGGCAAGACGGCAAAAACCTGCTGGTTCTGACTGGCGGCAGTGATGCGACCAATCTGGGACAAAGCTGGCCGGCACTCCTGGATACTGCCCTACCCGCTGACACGACACTCCACTGGGTTACCGGGCCTTATGCCGCTTTGCCGCAATGGCCTGGCCAGCCCCGTATTACCTTCTGCAACCATCAGGCACCTGATAATCTGCAGCAGTTAATGGGCTCAGCCAATTATGCCGTTACCGTATACGGCGTCAGTTTTTACGAGCTTTTATATTACGGAGTGCCAACCGTTGTTTTTTCACCCTACGGCGACAAAGATGCCTCAGAACTCGACGCCATAGCTGCATCTGGGATAGCTCTGGTGGCAAAAGATGAAAAAGAAGCCATTGTAAAACTCAATCAACTGATGGCTTCCCCTTCAGTTGCAACTGCAATATCTGCCAAGGCAGCCCGGCAAATGGCCCGCCCAGGTGAGCAGAAACTCGTCGGATTGATAACTCAACTACTGGATAAGTAATGAGCCAAAGCTACTTAATTTTTCATCTGAACCTGGCATTTTCTTCTATTCCGGTGGAAGCCCATCCGGAAGTGATTAAGAAATGTTACTGGCCATTACTTAAACTGGTTAGAAATACCGGGATCCCGGCCGGAATAGAACTTACAGGCTGGACTCTGAAACAGATAGTAGGCATTGACCCTGCCTGGATTGACTGTTTCCGGGACATGCTGGCCAAAAAAGAATGTGAACTGATTGGCAGCGGATGGACACAGCTTATCGGCCCACTGGCACCTTACAAAGTAAATTACTGGAATCAGCAACTAGGACTGTCAGCCTACAAGGAAATACTCGGTATTACACCCAGCCTTGCATTGGTAAATGAAATGGCATACTCAACCAGTATGGTCGATATCTACATTGAAGCCGGCTACCGTGCCATTATCATGGATAAGGATAATATACGTCTTGCACTGAGCCTTACCGAAGAAAGCGCTTCTGCCCTGCCAACTCATGCTCAGGGTTCCGGCTCGGATAATCTGCCGGTGCTATGGTCTGATTCAATCCTGTTCCAGCGTTTGCAAAGGGCCGTGCATGGCGATATTCCAATCAGTGAATATCTGGATTATGTCAGGCACAAGCAACATACCGATCAGCATCCGCTGGCTATCTATTCAAACGATGCAGAGATATTTGACTACCGGCCGGGACGCTTTACTACTGAGGGAAAAACGCATTCTCAGGGAGAGTGGAACCGCTTAGAGCAAATATTGCTCAGCCTGAAAAATCAGCTACAGCTTAACTGGCAGACACCTTCGGCGATAGTGGCCTCTACAGCGCAACACAGCCAGCCTAATCCGGGCAGGCTAACGTCAATCTTCCAGCCGTTACCGGTAAAAAAACAGGCTAAATACAATATTAACCGCTGGGCATTGGCCGGGCGTAACAATATGTGGTTAAACAGCCAGTGTCATGAAATCTATCACAATCTTGTAAAGCAAGGTATTAATGATCAGCACTACTGGCAGAAACTCTGTGAACTTTGGGCAAGTGATTTACGTACCCATATCACTGAATCTCGCTGGCTACAGGCATTACAAAAGCTCAACCACCTGCAGCAACAGCTTATTCAGGCAAAATCCCTCAGCCAGGCACATGATGATGATTTTCAGCCGGTCAGTGACATTGCTTTACTGCACGATATTTCAATAAAAAAAGACCCGGAAAACATCTACTGGACAATTAAAACCCCACATATTGAGCTGGTTCTCAATACACGGCGTGGTTTAACAATAAAGTCTCTGTCATTTGCCTCTCAGCAATTCCAGCCGTTTATTGTTACGCTGAATCAGGGGCATTTTGATAATATCCAGTTAGGTGCCGATTTTTATTCCGGTGGGATGATAGTTGAAACTCCGGAAAAACGTAGCCGCTCTACCGATCTGGAATGGGTTAATCCATCTATTGAGGAAAATGCACATGAATTACGCATCAGTGCTCAGGTCCATCTGGATGGACACACCGTCACCAAAGCCATCATCCTGTCCAAATCCACCGAGCAGGTCAAACTGGCATTTTTACTCAGTAAACTGCCACGGCCAGTTGGGTCGGTACGGTTAGCTATTCTAACCTTGAATACCGATGCTTTTCCTATGCCTTACGGAGTCTTGTTTCAAAATGGCGGACAACATTTGGAGCATTACGAAATCAGGCAGGAGTTTGATCACAGTCAGGCTGTTTCACCATTAGTATCAAGCAGCTGTAGCCTTGGTTCAACTGGCGGCAAAGTGCTTATCGGCAACAAGCAGCATGCGGTTGAACTGCAATGGGACCCGGCAAAATGTGCAGCAGTACCGATGCTGCTCTACCGGAAAAACCGACAGAAAGATTTTGTGCGTATCCTATTTTCACAAAGCGAACTGGACGATACATTTAAACCCGGCGGAAATCTGCTCGATTTCACCCTGCAAATCAGTCCTGCTTCTTTACCTGTGGTGACCGGCCAATCAATAGTATGAACTTGGCCGGTGCCCCTTTAACCATGACTCTTTTAGTGGTGTTATTCAAATAAACAAGACACATCAACCTGATCATGTTTTAGCGGTTCAGCGATATAGCCACTCAAACTATTTTTTATATAATCCCGCCACAGCTGCAATACTTCATTAAAAGAAGTCACCAGATCCGGATTTTCATCAATGCCAGCCATCAGCTTGGTTAACAGCCCAAGAAAATAATTGGAGCTACCATATAATAAATAAAAAGTCAGATTTTTACCGTTCGCCCCACAGTGGCGCAAATGCTGCCATTGAGCTTCAATCAGTACTTTCGCTTGTTCCTGAGTACTAATATCTTCTGCAATGATCTCTAACCATGTATCGATACTCTGCCGCAGTATATCCAGGTCATAACTGCTGAATATTTTCTCTGCACAACCAAACACAGGAAAGAAAGCATCAGCAACAAACTGGTTCAACAGCTGTTGTTTATCGTAATCAGTGTTATCAGCCAGCAGAATATATTCTGGGTCCAGCGCAGCAGCTCCGGCAATCTTCACGCCATCGCTGCAATTATAAACCTCTATGGCACCAGCAAAGCTCAATAGTGCCTGCTCTACCAGTTTTCTGGAAACATCAAAAGCGGGCTGAGTAAAAACCACAGGTCGGAAATTGCCTTCAACCGGCAAGTTACTGTGACCGTAATTGTTCTTGTAGTCATGTGAATCCTTGCCATCCGGCTTATAGTAAGCAGAGAATTTTGAATGATGGTAGTTAATATCCACATAGCCCAAATCGACACCAAACAGGTAAATCAGGCGAAACCCGGCACTTAACAGGTAATTTGTTACCATATTGGTAACGGTTGGATAAGAATAGGCAAGAGAAGCGATTTCAGCTCCGCTTTCAGCCAGACCGTTCTGGAAAATATAAGTCGATGACTCTCCCTGCTTGAATGCCAGCAATGTTTCCCGGAACATACCTGCAGTATCAGGGTGCATACCGTTAACACTGATTAAACGGATGTCTTTAAGGTACTCAGGATCATTTACCTGACTAATCCAGTCGAAAGTGGCTCTGTTTTGCTCCACCTCAGCATGGAAATCCGGTTTGATACCATTACGGTATAAAGCTCTTAATGCAGTACCACAGCTGATAACAATAACTTTATCCTGGTATTTGTGCAGATATTCAAAACAACTGTCCAGACTGGGGCCATTCGCTACGATAAAAACCGGCAATTGCAGAATGTCATGTTTTTCATCTTTCTGTAGCCAGTTTTTGCGTAAAAAACGGTGGTTATCAACATTAAAGTAAGTATGTGCTATACCAAACCGTACATGATCGAAATACTCCCCCATCATCAGTACGATGCGCAGCTGAGCCCTGAGACCAGCAATCGCCTTTTGCATATCCCTGTTAAAGTAGGAGCTCAGCATATACGTATTCGCAATAGAGTAAGCACCTACTTTATAAAACTGCAGCATCAGATCGGTAAAGTAGTTGGAACCATCCCCTCCCAGGTTCAGATAAATCCGGCAATCATTATCTTCAGCTTGCTGAAATATCTGATGCCAGTTCGTCACGTACAGACTTAAAACAAAAAAGTCCAGGTTAGGTTCACAAATATAAAGATTTTTTATACGGTGCCTTTCAGTCAGCAGTTCAATATGTTTACCCAGTGCCACACCAAAGATAATTAGTGAGTCTACCTGTTCGGGTAAGCGATTTTTTTCCTGAAAAGCGTGGTTGATATAGCTTTGTAGCTTCTGTACGTAATGGGTATGCAGATGACTGGACAGCTTTTTGCTAATCGTCTGGCCCAGAATAACGTCATCTTTATAAGGGTTATGAACAAAGTTCTCAATAAGTTGCTCAGAATCTGCAAGCAGATTCTGGTAGAACAAACCAAGCCGGGTTTGATGCTGTAAATTAGGTAGGCTGCTTTCATCAGTTATCAGCTTCCAGTGCCTGCACTGATGTTCTGTCACAACTTTATACACTTCAGGATAGAATACTTTTAACGCATTAAGGTTTTGCTGAAATAATGTCTGCTCAGGTTTATCTGCTGCTTGCGGCTGCAGATTTCCGATAGCATTCCCTGCCCGTTCGGGTAAATAATCATAAAAGCTGTCAAACTCACCAAAATGCTGTCCAGCTAGTGTTATCGCCGCCTGATTGCCACTCTGTTCAAACAGTGTCACCAGAACTTTATCCATCACCGGATGGAAGTAATGCCGATACAAATAAATACGGTTAATTGCTGCAATCTGCTGTAGCTCCAGTAAATCTTCCGGCAATGAGCTGCCATCATTTCCCAGTTGCAGAAAAATCTGAGTGCCTGTTGCTGCCGCAGTTTCAAATAACTGTTGCCAGTCATTAGCCTGCACTGAGCATAACAATGCATCAAGGTTTGGCTCATAAACAATAAGATATTTTATACGGGCATTCAGCATAAGTTCTGCTAACTGATACCCCAATCCCAGCCCAAACATAACAATAACGTCAACCTGAGCAGGAAGCAGCTCGGAATTCCAGGGCTGTGCAGTGTTATCGGCATTAAGATCAATATAAGGTGCCTGTTGACAGAAACTCTGAACTTCCTGCTGAACCTCTGTATAAGGAGAATCGCCATACCAAACACGGCCAGTTACAAAATCTACAATATTCAGCTCACCAGTACGGGTACAGAATATAGAGTGTTTCTGTACCTCATGCTGCTGTAACAAAGGAACAACACTGGGAATATATTGACTAAAAGCGTGGAAATTTGAGGTAAACTTCTGATTGATCTGTGAGGAAAGCGCTTGTTCCAGTTTAGCCTGTTGCTGGTTATCCTGATGAAGCTGGTAATTGATATATTTCAGCATTGAAAAAAGCCTGAAAGTTATGAGCCTTAGTTATTCTGGCTATAGCTGTGCTGAGCTTTTTTCCCTTTCTTTATTTTCAACATCTCAGCCGCTACAGCGTCGCGCTCCTTCGTCAGCCTGGTGACCAGATGATTCAGCCACGTAAGATTCTGCTGCAGGAAGTCAGCATATTCCTCTGTATTATCAATAACGTCAACAGGACTGATTAAACATTGTTGAAATTGTTCAGACAGCGAGGTTAATTCTTCAACAGAATAATCCTGCTGACTGATAAGCACTTCAATCTGCTGCCGTAATCCGGCACATTCTGCAACTAAATCTTTCAGTACCGGCATTAACTACCTACCGCAAGTTGTTGATTTTTCTGAGCCTGTAACTGATAGCCTTTTTCACGGTCAGCAACTGGAATTTGATCCCAGGCAGACTTAATCGTTAATAAAATACCCATCACATCATCAAGCTTTTCAATACTGTTTTCCCGACTTGCTAAAATCAGGTGGTTAATCATGAAATCGTACAATGATGCCAGGTTATCAGCAACCTCAGCACCAGCGTCCATATCCAGGCAACCCTGCAATGAGTTGATAATCGCCATAGCTTTTGAAACAGTAGCAGATTTATCTGCCAGGTCTTTACGTTCAATAGCACCTTTAGCTTTGGCCAGGTTTTCCAGCGCGCCCTGCATCAGTAACTGAATAACCCGATGTGGATCTGCAACAGCCAGATCATCTTTTATACCAACAGCTTTATAGGCTTTTATACCGTAACTCATGACTAAATAACCTCAGTTAACTGGATTTATTTGTAGCAAACCCAGGTAAGTTTGATAATTGTGCAAGCACAGTAGAACCTGTACTACTCATAGAAGCCAGCAATGTATCTAAAGAAGTATAACGTCTTCTGAGCGTAGCCTCATAACTCTCCAGATAACGGTTTGCCGCATCTCTTGCATCGTTATTCCGCTCAATTTGTTCTTTAATTGAGTCTTCACGAGTCTGAATTACTCCACCGGTCTGATTAAACTCTTTAATAAAACCATCTACCTGTGATACCAGACCACTGGCTCCACCAAAAAACTCAGCAAGACCATCAAAGTTATTTTCCAGAGCATCAGTAAAACGTTGCTGCCCTGTTCTACCGCCATATTCAGATGTAGTAGCAATTTCCAGCTTGCCATCTTTATCAAAAGTGATACCTACAGCATGAAGAGTCGCTAATGCAGCATTATCTCCTACTTTACCACCCATGATGCTGCGTAACTGCGTCATCAGGCTTCTGGGTAAAGAGTCCCCCGCTAAAGCACCGCCTTCAGCAGTAACTGTTTTACCATCTGCACCAAGTGTTCTGGGTTTAGTCAGGGCATTAATCTGATCAACCAGAGCATTATAATTTTCAATAAAAGAGCGGATATTCTCTTCTGCTGACTCTTTATCTAAGGCGACATCCAGTTTTGCGTTGTTGCCTTCAGGGGTCACCGCTTTTACTGTAATGCTGACATCCTGAATCGCATTTTCAAATACATTGGTGTCACTGGTGGTAGTAATACCATCAATCTCAATAATAGCACTCTGTGCATTCTGCACCGCAGTTAAACCTGCACTACCACCGGTTGGCTGGGTAGAAAGTGAATCAAGCTCTGCATTGTTATTGCTGATAACCAGATCATTACCATCACCAGAAACATTAGAAGTCAGTACTAACTTAGTACCGGTACTACCACCGGCATTAATAATATTGGCTGTCACACCAAAATTATCATCACTGTTGTTAATCTTTTTCCGCAGCTCATTCAATGTCATGCCTGCAGTGACTTCGACCTCAAATGTTTTATCTCCTGCACTGAACGTCAAAGTTCCGTCAGATGTGGCAATAACATCGTTAGCAGAAGAGTAAGCAAGATCGGCAGATTCTATCCGGCTTCCGGCAGCAAGTTGCCTTACTTTAATATCGAAAGCGCCTGCAGCGGCAGAACTGGAAGCAGTTGCTTCAAGATAAGTTTTATTTTCTGTTGGCTGAGTAACCGTTGCTTTTCTGGCATTCAGGTTATTGCTGCTTAACTTCTTCAGAGAATCCTGAAACGTAGATAAAGCAGACTTCAGTTTGCTTAACCCGGAAAGAGAAGCATCTAACCTGGTACCTGTAGTATTAATACGACCAAGCTTTATATTTTTTTCTACATTCACCGAAGCAGTGACCAGCTCTTCTAGTGGTAACCCTGACGCTGAACCCAGAAAGTTAATGCCAGACATAAAAATAACCCTCTTTAAACTCTGTTATCAATAAGCAAGCCTATTGATTTCCCCATTTCGTCCTGAAGCCTTTTCACATCTTGTGCCACTTTTAATATCTCTTCAGTCGGAATCTGCCGGATCACTTCGTCAGTTGTTGAGTCTACCACTTTTATTACTGACCGCCCTGAAATTTCATCAGTAGAGAAATTCAATGATTTACGGCTTTCAGCTACGGCTCTATTAATAACATCCAGCGCTTCGGATAATTGCTGAGCTTCCATTCCCTTGTTATCAGACAGTTGTACAGCATTCGCAGGTTTAGCCGTTACCGATTCTGCCTGACTGGTATTATTAGTCACTTTCTTTTCCGTCACTGCTGGTACATAAGTAGCTACAGCTCCAACGGTTTGATTAATACTACTCATCATTAAACTCCTTATCGGCTGGCTAAGGGAAAACTTGATAAAAAGTTTTCCCCATGCCGATTACCAGATTATCCCAGTAATGATAATGCAGCTTGCGGACGCTGGTTAGCCTGCGCCAGCACTGTAGTACTGGTTTGTTGCAGAATCTGTAATTTAGTCAGTTCAGCAGTTTCTTTTGCAAAGTCAGTATCACGGATACGGCTACGGGCACCAGATACGTTCTCAGAAATGTTGGTCAGGTTACGTACAGTAGCCTGGAAACGGTTCTGGATAGCACCCA
>CAZXTH010000027.1:14944-16820 GCA_964643585.1 uncultured Pseudoalteromonadaceae bacterium | reverse complement strand
ACCACAGCGATATCCTTGGCTGGCTGTATGAGTTTCATCTTTATCTGCTCGTAGGTAAAACCGGCAGAGAATTACTGGGTATTATTGCTCTGGCGGGTATTTTATTAATGGTAACCGGGCTGTACCGGTGGTGGCCACTTAAGTGGCGGTGGTCTTTGTGGCGCATACCCGTATGGCGTAATGATTTAAAAACCAACCGTCAGTGGCATACCAGCTTGGGTAGTATGACGCTGCCGCTGGTTTTATTGTGCTGTCTGACCGGGGCTTTGCTGGTGTATGGTCGCCCGGTAACTTCAGCATTATACTGGCTGCTGGCAGAACAACCTGCAGGCTCAGAAGTACAATATAAGCCGGATGTTGCTCTCAGCGAAGATGATTGGCAGCGGGCGCTACAAGTTGCCAGCCAGCAATGGCCAGGGGCTGAATTGCGGTTACTGAGTCTTCGCCGTCAACCGGGGGATTTTTTTCGGTTCCGGATTAAAGGAACTGAAGAATGGCATCCTAACGGGCGCAGCATTGTGTTGATTGACCCAAAAACCTATCAGGTAGTGCTGGCGGATGACGCAATGGAATTCAGTATTGTGCAGCGGGCATTTAATCTGGTTTATCCATTGCATATTGGCAGTGTGGGCGGAGAAATTTACCGTATATTGCTGGTTATCGGCGGAGTTGTGCCGCTATTGCTGGCGGTTACCGGGTATATCTACTACATACAACGCCGGCGCAGGAAGGCACCGGCATTATAATAAGAGTAAGAGATAAAGCTATTGTGTTTTATCCGTTTCAAGAGCCATGCATTCACTGAATTCAGAATATAAGAAGGCGGTTGAAGATGCTTTATCATCAGAAGACCATTTGTAAATTGCTCTTCTGGCTAGCTTGTACTGAAGGCTGTCAGTGGCGAAAATTTCTCCCACTGAGATGAGAGTTTCTTCTGACGTTTTTCCTGAAGATTGTAGTTTAATGACCAGCTCATTGATTAATGAGGTTACAAAGCAAGCCTGGGTTTGGGTTAGTTTCTCTGATGGTTTTTCAAAAGGCATGCACTTTAAATATCTGGCTGTAGCATAATCGTAGGGCTCAGTTGGACTCTCTGAAATCACGAAGTCGATTTCTTTCTGTAGGAAGTTTTTTAAGTCAGGATTTTGTGAATCAACAGCATATTTAATATACAAAGCTGCTTTATCGGCCCCTGCATTGCGATCAATAGCCATTCTCATCGGAACTAGAGCAGTCAGAAAACATTGCTGTGTTAATTCTTTTTCCGATAATTTGTTCTCAGCTACCGGAGCTGCACAACTACTGACTAATAAAATTAATATTAAATAAGTAAAATATTTCATTATTTTTTGGCTTCTTAAAAGAAAAACTTCAGTAATAATACTTAAAATGTTGTGATCCAATATCACTTCTTAACCGCGGATAGTATTAATAAATAACTAAAGGTTCAATATCATATTTTAACTTTTTGAGGGGTTATGTTGTATGTTATAAGTATTTGGTAATTAAGTATTTTATGAATGACAGAAAACATAAACGCCATATAAAGCACCGGAAGCTTTGATGCTTTCCAGCGTTTGCTGAGGCCAGTGATGCTGCTGTTGTAACGGATCTGGTGCAAGCCATTCACCTGCCGGGGTTAATACTGCAAATGGTAGTTGTTCTGTAGTAAGGCTTGCCAGTGCACAGACCAGATATTCTGATGCTGATTCCCGCTCCGGGTATTGCCGGATATTAAAACCCATTTCTGCCAGCTCTGTTTGTTGGTACAGACAGTAGTAATCCCATTTTCCTGTGCAGTTATCAGGCCCGGAATTTGTCTCCGTCAGTTTATAAGGCTGCATTTGTGCGGCAACATAGCGTTCAATAAACAGGT
>CAZXTH010000027.1:0-14934 GCA_964643585.1 uncultured Pseudoalteromonadaceae bacterium | reverse complement strand
ATTGTTTTCAGGGAGCAAAACCAAGGTAAAGAACTTCATTCTTTTTCCTCTATTATCTGACCAGAAGCCAGATCTAACCTGATGTTGTTGCCCATAATGTCCAGTAACAGGGTTTCGCCTTGAATATGATAATGCCAGGGTGGTTCGACAAAGCGTGACCAGAGTTTTTCACCCTGGGTATTCCAGACAGCCAACTCAAGTTCAGCACTCATTAGCACAACATTATTAACACGACGCCAGCTCCAGAAAGCACATTCGGTCTGTGTTTCTGTCAGCAACCTGATAGGTGACAAGGCATAAACCAGTAACGAGGTGCCCGCTCCGATAAAAACGGTTTGTGTTTCCGGAATAATTAATACTCCGGGGTGAAACCCTTGAGCCGGGCCTGGGTTATACCAACCTTCAATCAATAACTCCGGAAACAGGCCACAATCGGTAATACCAAGTGCAATGTAACTATTGCCAGATGCCGGTTGATTGAGCTGATGCCGGATAACCGCATTATCGCGAAATAACGGGGTGATCTCTTCTGGCTTGTCAGTGACAGAAAGCGTGTAAGAACTTACCGTGCTATAAAACATATCAGATTTCCCAGCGTAATCTGACCGCAAAACGTTGCGGTTCGGCTCGCTTATAGCTTTTTATCATGGCGGCATGCTCTTCAGCATTGATAAAGGATAAAGCCTGATAACTACGGGCCCTGGGCGCAGGTTTGATATCCCTCAGTTGTGGCTCCCGCTGACTTAGTGCAGACAGCAATTCTGTACTCGCCGCTGATAGCACTGGTGCTGTCAGGCGGATATCGGTTTGCAGACAGGCGATGGCCTGAGCCGGGTTAAGTTCGTCGGTCAGGTGGCTGAGATCCAACATACTATCCAGAAACTGCGCACAGATAAAATCATGAAAACTATCGTATTCAATCGTGCTGTATTCCCGATCATGCCAAATAATACCACAGCCACTGTTACCCTCTGGCAGCTGTATTAATGCAAAAATATCTCCGGCACCGGACTGGGCAAACGGCAGAAACACATTGCCATGCTGGTATTGTGGCGCCAGCCATTCTTCCAGCGTTTCACTGATATCTGCTGCGCTCAGCCATTCAATATCGTAGCAGGCCGATAACGCGGGAGGATGCTGCGGTAAAATCTCAGTAAACCGGGCATTAAAATCAGCCGGGTAACAGGTTCTGCCGCTGTCGATTAACTGTTTCAGTTCGTCAGGAATGGCTATACCACATTCAGCAGCAATTCTCAGATAGGTTGGATGGGTCATATTATTTCTTCAAAAGCTGTCTCTGGTAAAAAAGCATCCATCAGGATATAGGTGCCGGGTTTACTCTGGTACTGATCAATGAGTGGAACCAGAGTTTTAAAATGTTCAGTATTGCAATGGATGTCAAGTGCAGCTCTATCTGGCCACTGTTCTATAAAAATAAAATGCCCCGGATCTTTCTGATCAATAAATAACTCGTAGGAAATGCACAGCGGTTCCTGTCGGGTTTTCTCAACCAATTCCTGATAGAGTGGCATCACTTTTTCAATGTGTTCAGCGTGAATAAAATCCTGAGCAATCACCTTTAGCATAACGGCAGCACCTGTTGAAACAAAAAATCGCATTCTAACAGGCCTGGCTGCAAGCAGGCGCTAATTTTATTTTACATTTGCCCTACACACCCTATGGGAATTTTTCCTGTCAGGTTTTATGATAAGCACTTACCTTCCTTTACTTGCCGTATGTGGTTCTGACGATGATTGTCCGGCCTAAATTACACTGGTTCCGCATGTTGTTTGTCTGGCGTGGTTCTGTGCTGACCCGCATTTTACCTCAGCTGTTTGCCATTATCGGGCTGGCGGTGATGGTGGTGTTACTGCACCGGTTCTGTCCGGGCTTGCTACCCGATTTAACGCCGCTGCCTTTCACATTACTTGGTATTGCGCTGGCAATCTTCCTCAGCTTCCGTAACTCGGTCAGTTATGATCGGTTCTGGGAGGCGCGTAAATTATGGGGAGCAGCGTTAAACGATGCCCGTTCGCTGGCACGCCAGCAGTTGTCGGCGGCAGATGCTTCACCAGAGCAAAACCGGCAGTTTGTTTATAGCCTTATTGCCTTTATTCATGCTTTGCGGGCGCAGTTACGTCAAACCAATATTTCGCCCGAGTTACAACAACTGTTAAGGCCGGAAGCGATAGAGAGTATTGTTAATGCCCGCTTTAAGCCTGCCATGGTTATCCGGGATTTAGGGCTGCAATTACGTGTTATGCGCCAGCAGAAGCAGCTTGATCCGATTTTATTTGCTGCTATGGATCAGCAGTTATCCCAGCTAAATGCCTGCCTTGGTGGCTGCGAGAGGATTGCCAGTACCCCGGTGCCTTTTGCTTATTCGGTTATTCTGCACCGTACCGTGTATTTCTATAGTTTTCTGCTGCCACTAGGGCTGGTGGCGACACTGGGCGTGATGACGCCGCTGATCGTGGCTTTTGTGGCCTATACCTTTCTGGCGCTGGAAGCCCTGGCAGAAGAGCTGCAAGACCCCTTTGGTGACGAACCCTATGATTTAGCGCTGGATGCCATGACCGAAATGATTGAATCGGCACTGCGGGAAATACTGGGTGAAAAAGTTAACCCGCCACCGCCGGTACCGGAAAATTGTATTGTGACCTGAGTGCTGGCTGTATCAGGCTGTAGCCAGCCTGACTCACCGGTGGTTCAACTCCGCCGCAGTTTTGCCGCCATCCGGATTAAAGCCAGATAAGGCCGGAATACGGTGTGGTTTTTAATGATTCCAGGCGGCTTTGCAGGTTACCACTGTGGATTTCAAGCTTATGGCCGTCCGGGTCAAGAAAGTATAAAGACAAACCTTCGCTTTTGTTTTGCTTCCACTCTGTAATATTCGCTGCACGTAACTTTTGTATAAAAGGTTGGAAATCATTTTCTGCAATATCCAGAGCAATATGGCAATAATCTTTAGCAGGTTGGGCATTATCGCAGGACAGGCAGAACCAGCTTTCCCCAAGGCTAAGGTAAGCACCTGTATCCCAGCGGGCATGTGCTTTCATGCCTAATAATTCGCTGTAAAAAACCAGAGACGTATCGAGGTTACTGACCGCAATAGTGATATGGTTTAAACCGCGTAACATAAAATGCCTCTCAGAAACCAAAACTGCATTTTGCAACAGCCCCGGTGATAATCGCAAATAGCAACCCCAGAACAAAAATAATGCCATATGCCGGAATAGTCAGCGCCAGAATAGTGAAGTAACGGCTTGCCGATATTGCAGGTTGTAAATACTTCGCCAGCACAAAAGCTGCTGCAAACCATACAGGAATGGTTACAAATGGAAATACCATCAGCAGTGCTGCAACGGTAAATATGCCCCATCCCGCGCCGTTATGGCTACAGGCATGAGAATAGTAACCGCTTAGCAATACGGCTATCGCTAGCGCGCTTAAAAGCAAGCAGGTCAGCCCGGAAACCACGTGTCTAAAGGTAAAGGGGAAGGTGGTATTTTCTGGTTCGTTCATTAGCAGGCAGCCTTGTGCTGATATGTGAGTGTTTTAAGCGCTTCGGTTAAATACACGCAGGTTCAGTAATTGTTGCAAGAATATACTACAGGCTGCCTTCCGGGTAGTTACATGTCATTCCGCAGTTTATTGCTCAGGGCTGGATAAGCATCAAAGCAGGATTGTCGGAGGAGTATTATCCAGCAGTTGGTTGTCAGTATAGTTCGTACCTCTTTATCACGTTTATTTAAGAATATACATCCCTTCGCTTTCGGGGCGGCTTAATTTAAAACCAAACTTTTCATAAAGCTCAGGAACATCGGCCATTAACGTAATATAAGAGCCAGCTGGTGCTTCTTGCTCCAAAAAACACATAATGTTTTCCATGATTATTCGCCCGAAGCCCCGGCCTTGAAATTCCGGAGCAACAGCAACATCAACAATGTCAAAATTGAGTGCGCCATCTCCGACAATTCTGCCCATACCAATAACGTGTTCGTTAATAACAATATGTACGCCATAGACACTTCTTGGTAGCCCTTTAATTGCAGCGGCTCTTGGTCTTGGTGTCAGTCCTGTGATTTCCCGTAATCGAAGAAAGTCGTCCACCGGTGCAACGGTATGTACTACTTTATGCATATTTTTCCTTAATATTGCTGGGCGTGATTTTGTATTTTTGCTGTGATGTAATCTTTTTCTGGCTAAATATCTGGTTCAAACTCCCTGCCACATAGTGCATTGATGCTCAAAACCTAATAAGAAGCGGAAATCTAAGGGTCAAGAGCCTTCATTTGGCGATGTAGGGTGGCAGTGACGGAAATGCCAGAGGCCGAGGCCAAGAAGAACCTCTGTTACGATAGCTGACAGGATACCAACACCGGCATGTCCTGCTACCAGCTCAAAAATACCAAGAGCAGCGAGAGCAAAGCATGCGACTGAGAAACCCACCGCTATACCTGAGCGGGCAGGTGAAGGCTCTGCATTTCTTACAAAGTAAAACATGATGCCTAAACCAGCAAACAATGTCGCACTACGGCGGGCCATAAAATCTGCCGAGGATGATAACTCTACACTCCAGATAGATAACAAAAAGCCTGGTGTGAACAGCCAGATAAATGACAATGCAAAGCAAACAAGAGCACAGAGAATAGCGAGGTTTCGGAAAGAGAGTTTCATTTGCCTATAGACTCCGGAAAGACTGAGAAGTGTTAGGTTTGGCAGCCAGATGACGCTCTCGCAGTAAAAGAAAAAGCGGCAAAGCCAATGAAGGGCCAATAACGATACAACACAATGGTAACCACAACCGGTTCATTGCCAGTCTGCGCCCCTCCACAAGTATAAATATCACAACCACGATGCCTGAAATAAGAACATCAGCCCAGGCGAATGCCGAGATATGGCTGGAGGTTGCTTGCTGTAACAGAAGCGGCACATTGAGGCCGTGTGCAGAAAGCCACGGAACAAATTGAGATAGCGGCGATACTGCGCCAATAATAGCGAGAAGAATATAAATAAACTGCATATTGCCTCCAAAGTACTTAATGTCTGAATTAGGCTGCTGCAAAGCGGCGCGGTTTAAATGAATTGCTAGCGGCCTATAGTTGTTCTGACATCACGCCTTTAATCCAGTCGGCGTAGTGGCTTAAACGTACATTACAGGTGATCTGATCATAACGGCCGTACTTGGCAGTGACTACATGACCTTCAACCACTTTCCAGGAGGCTACCCCGGATAAAAGCCATTCATCTTTGACCCGGATAAGTGCAGGGCCGCCGCTGTCCCCGTTGCCAAGGGTTCCTTCAAGAGGTAAAGCCGATGACGGCGCGTCGAACCTATAGCAGAACCAGCGGCCGTAAGCACTGGTGATTTCGTTGTAAGCACGACGAAGCTCTGTGCGGTTAGGTCCACCGAGGCTGTATCCTTCCATGCCGTTCCCGGTTGCCCCTTTTCCGATAATTTTGATGATTTCGCCGGGCCGAACATTGTCTCCGTAAAGTGCAACGGGGGTTACATCCGTAACCGGGCTTGCCAGCTTGATCAGCGCTATGTCGTCAGACGACGAAAGAAAAACCACAATCAGCATTGCTTCACCACTGGCCATTGCCTGGTCGATAAGTTCTTGTGGCAGTGTTTTGTAGCCAGCATGGATTACGACACGCTCAACATCCCGAGGCTTCCCGTTGATATCTACCTGTTTGAGCTCCGGGTGCGTCGGAATGGTATGAGCTGCGGTGATAACCCACTGTGGGGCAATCAATACGCCGTGTCCTTCATTAGGCATGTCAACCAGCGCAGGGAATTCAGAGACCGGGACAAGATATTTTGAGTCATCAACATCATCTCTAATGACGATGGCGCTGACAGTGGATGAGAGCGTGAGAAAGAACACTGGCAGAAGAAATCGAATCATATATTATTCCTGTAAGGGAGCTATCGTCTTACCCATTGGCGTGAGTTTACGAGTATCCCACTGGTGCCCGCAAGTTGAATGTTTTTACTCAAGCTGGACAGGGTTATATTCTGAACTACTTGCTTTGCTGTTGCCATTATCTGGCGGTGTTATTGCGCTGGCGCCAGATGATTATTCCCAGCCAGATAAACCATACCATCTGGCTGATACCGAAAATATCTTTCAGATAAGGCAGAGTGTGCAGTACGGTCAGTATACCGGTGCTGCCAACCAGCAGCCCAAGCAGATTAAGGTTTTTAGTCAGTTGCTGTTGTTTTAAGGCGACTATGCTCAGCAGTAAAACCCAGATGCCGCCCACCAGTTCGATACCGCCACCCAGGCCATTTTCTATCATGCTGAGCGCATAATACACGGCTGACACATCGGCCGGGCTGCTGTCTTGTAGTTTAAACAGCAGGTTCAGGCTGGTCAGCATTATCATGCCGGTTGCCATCATCAGTACGACCCAGATAGCACCAAACAAGCTGGCGGTGTTCAGTAAGGCTGAAGCAGATTGAGGCTGTTGTAATCGGTTATGTATGGCCTGTGCCAGTACGGCCAGTAATACGCCAAACAGTAAATAGCCGATGCCCCAGGTAAAGGATAACAACAGATAATTCTGCTGCATGTAGCTTATTTTCTGGCTGATACTGGCATTCTCCGGAAACGCCAGTATCGCGCCGAATACAACAAACATGGTCAGATAAGTCAGCGCCATACCGATAGCGGCCAGGCTCCCTGTAGCTTGTAAGACAGGATTAATCATTTGATGATTTAACATGTATCGATCCTCAATCATATTGAATAATAAATGCTGTAGCAGTTTGGTATTAGCGTAAATTTATTAATGAGTTAGATCGTCCTGGACTATAAGCGCGGACAGATTTTTTTATTATTCTCTGTCGGGATCGCATACACTTTGCTGTGGTTTTTACAAAGTAAGAGCGTGCCGGATGGCAGAACTGTCGTTATCAATGCTGAGCCTGGGAGTACTTGCTCTGGCATTGCATTTATTGCTGGTGCAAGCCAGAACCCGGCCTTATGTACTGCCGCTAATCCTGACGTTATTGCCACTGGCACTGATCTCCTGTGGTGCTTTGGTGTTCTCTGTGCTGCCAGCGCTGATTTACTACTATATTGCCGCAATAGCGCTGGCATTTTTTATGTTGGGGCCGGGGTTATGGCTATATACCCAGGCACTAACGTCAGCGGTACCGTGGTATTGGCAGAGGCACCACCTGCAGCATTACTGGCTGGTATTAGCAGCAATGGTGGTGGCAGTGCAGGTTCTGCTGCTGCCAGAGCCGGACAGGCAGGATATTTTCTTTTCCGGGCAGGAGATTGATAGTGGCTACCCGTTGCTGGTGGTGGTTAGTATCTTTGTTGCGGTGCTATTGTGGCTGGTTCAGAGCGGCTTTTATTTATATAAAATAGTACGCCGTACCATGTTATATCGTAGGCAACTGAAACAGGTGCTGGCCGACACGAATAACAAAACACTGCACTGGCTAAGCTGGCTGGTAATATTAATTGCCATTAACTGGAGCATTGCGGTGCTGGCGCTGTTAATGGGTAATCGCTATCCGACATGGTTACTGAGTGAGGTTACTGTACTGACGTTGAATTTACTGCTGGTATGGGCGCTGGCGTATTTTGGTTTGCAGCAACAACCCGGGTTTAGCCCCATTTATGGCGGTAGTGCTGATAACAGCAGCGAATCGCCGGACAGTATTATTGCAGATACCGCTCAAGGTAAGTACCAGCGCTCAGCTCTGGCAGATGAACAGGCCCAGCGTATTGCCTGTAAGCTGCAGCAGGCAGTTTATCAGCATAAACTCTGTCTGGACCCTGATCTGACACTATACAAACTGGCAAGGCATTTGGGAGTGTCTGCCAATTATGTTTCGCAAACACTAAACCAGACTATGCAAACGTCATTTTTTGAATACGTGAATAGCGCACGGGTAGAAGCAGCAAAAGAGAAGCTGCTGAATAATGACGGCACAGTGCTGGAGATTGCGATGGCGGTTGGCTTTAACGCCCGTTCTTCGTTTTATAAAGCGTTTAAAACCAGTACCGGTATGACACCAGGTGAATATCAGAAAATACATCTGATATAAAACGGCTACTGTGTTTACTGAGTTATTGAAACCTGAGTTAACCCTTGTGCTTTTTGCATTGGTTGGGTTTGTTGGCGATGCAGTTCCTTCAGAAACTTAGGTGCCAAATCTGCGCCATTTGGCCCCGGATCAACCGTCACTTTTATGAACACTGATAAATGTAGTGGTTCTGCTCAAACCTGCCCGCCGACACCTTTAAACTTTTCTACAAACGCGACGATCTTTTGAAAAACACTTTGTTTCTTGGTCAAGTATTGAGGATTTAACGGACTCATCTTGGGCAGAATGGCGTTAAGTTCGGTTCCTGCGTCGCTGGCGTACTCCCGTTTAAGGGAGGTTGTTATATAACGTCTCGCAGCCTCTTGATTCAAATTCTCGCTATTAATCAGCTCCTCTGCTTCACGTTGCTGCTCTGCTTGAGCAAAAGCGAAGAAGGCTTCTATCACACTAGCTTTATCGCCAATCCGGTCGAGGTCAGTCTGGTTGATAAAGTCTACCACCAAGCTTTCTTTGGCACGGTTGCCAATACTGGCGCGAATTACGCGGCGAACTTCGTCAACTAGGTCGGCTTTGTTTTTGGTTTTCTTATTGTGCTCGAAGATCAATTCCAGAATGTAATCCAGATTGATCTCTTGCGATTTCAACAGATCCACTTCAAACACTACATCATCCCAGTCGATGGTGGATTTTTCTTTTTCCTCGGCTGATTTTTGTCGGCGCTGCCAATCGCGGATATCGTTGTAGGTAGAGCGGTAATCCTGAATTCTACGGTCGGCAGGCAGGCGTATGGTTTGTAGCTCAGCAAGCTTTGCATCATCCAGATAGTGTTCAGCCTTAAACGCCTCGACTGCTTCCTGGTCATTCATATCCAGTTTTTGCAGCGCTTTTAAGCTGGCAAATTCATCAAAATTTTGTAGCACGTTTTCTACGCGCAGGTATTGACCAAAAAGTTTGGCAAAGGCTTTTTTGTCGGCTTCTTTTTCGATATTGGCCGGATCGGGAAAGCGCTGCTCCAGTTCGTTTACTACATCCATAAAACCGCGCCGCGCCTCACCGGTTACTACATCGGTAAAGCCTTCCATGTATTCTTTGTAGCTTTTTTCCAACACCACGTTTTTGGTGTTTTTATCACCAAATAGCGTGATTGCATCTACGGTGGCCTTTTCCAGGTCGCGGAAGGTAACGATATTACCGAAGGTTTTGGTGGCGTCAAAAATGCGATTAGTGCGTGAATAGGCTTGCATCAAACCGTGAAAGCGCAGGTTTTTATCAACAAACAAAGTGTTGAGTGTTGGCGCATCAAAGCCGGTGAGAAACATGCCGACGACGATCAATAAATCTACCGTTTCATGTGGCGCTAGCTTTTTCCCGTGAGAATCCTCACCTTTTACGCGCATCGCTAAATCGCGGTAATAGTTTTGGAAACCGTTAGTATCCACACTAAAATTGGTTTTAAAAAAAGCGTTATAGTCAGCAATGGCTGCGCTTAAAAACTCTTTGGCGCTGGCGTTCATGGCAGAAACATCGAAGCCTTCATCGGCAATATCACCCACTGCATCCTGCTCTTCATTGGCAGCGAAAGAAAAAATAGTGGCAATTTTCAGCTTTTTATCGCTGTGCGATTGCAGTTGATTCAGCGACTCATAATAGAGTTTGGCAGCATCCACACTGCTTACCGCAAACATGGCATTAAACCCTTTTGCCTGACCATTTGAAGAGCCTTGCAAACGATGCGTTTTCTGACGGAAGTTATTCAGAATATATTGCGATATTTCACGAATGCGCTCGGGGTGTAATAACGCCTCTTTATTTTCTGCTGCTGTTAGTTTTTTCTCGTCCTGCTCGGTTTCAATGGCCTTAAACTGTGGGCGAACATCGTTGTAATCTACCTTGAACTTGAGCACTTTTTCATCGCGTATCGCATCGGTAATGACATACGAATGCAGCTCACGGCCAAAGACGCTGGCGGTGGTTTCAGCACCCAGTGCGTTTTGCGGGAAAATAGGCGTTCCGGTAAAGCCGAACTGATAAAAGCGTTTGAATTTTTTGTTCAGGTTTTTCTGGGCTTCACCAAACTGGCTGCGGTGGCATTCATCAAAAATAAATACCACTTGTTTGTTGTAGATTGGCAGGTCGCTTTCTGTTTTCATCAGGTTGTTAAGCTTTTGAATGGTAGTAACGATAATTTTATTATCGTCTTTTTCCAAATTGCGCTTAAGACCAGCGGTGCTATCCGAGCCATTCACGCTATCGGGTGAAAAGCGTTGGTATTCCTTCATGGTTTGGTAATCCAGATCTTTCCTGTCCACCACAAAAAATACTTTATCGATAAATTCCAGCTCGGTAGCTAACCGTGCAGCTTTAAAACTGGTAAGTGTTTTGCCAGAGCCTGTGGTATGCCAGATAAAGCCGCCGCTTTCTGGCTTGCTCCAGGTTTTCCCCTCGAATGAGCTTTTTATTTTCCACATAATGCGCTCGGTAGCGGCAATCTGATAGGGACGCATTACCAGCAAGGTATCGCTTACATCGAATACCGAGTAATGCAGCAAAATATTAAGCAGTGTGTGTTTCTGGAAAAAGGTGGCAGTAAAGTCTTTTAAATCTTTAATCAGGCTGTTATCGGCCTTCGCCCAATTCATGGTGAAGTCGAAGCTGTTTTTGTTGCGCTTGGTGGTATTGGCAAAATAGCGGCTGTCGGTGCCGTTAGAGATTACAAACAATTGCAAATACTTAAACAAAGACTGTTCGCTGTTAAAGCTCTCTTTACTGTAACGGTGTACCTGGTTAAAGGCTTCACGAATTGCTACGCCGCGTTTCTTCAGCTCCACTTGAACCAAAGGTAAACCATTCACCAGAATGGTTACGTCGTAACGGTTGGCATGACTACCTGCTTGTTCAAACTGTTTGATCACCTGAACCTTATTGCGGGCGATGTTCTTTTTATCCAGCAGGTAAATATTTTTAATGCGGCCATCGTCAAACACGAAATCGTGAATGTAGTCATCATGAATTTTGCGGGTTTTATCGACAATGCTGTCGCTGGGCTTATCTAAATAGGTTTCCAAAAAACGCAGCCACTCACCCTCGGTAAACTCTGCGTTATTCAAGGCTTGCAGTTGCGTGCGAACGTTCTTCAGCAAGGCTGTATTGTTGTTTAGGCCGGGCAGGTATTCATAGCCCTGATTCTGCAGATCCTGAATAAACTCGCGCTCCAAATCGCCTTCGCTCTGGTAGCTTTCTTTAACTTCCCATGCTCTTTTGTATTTATCCAGAACAATAAAATTGTTGGATTCGGCGATAGTTTTGTAGTCGGTCATTTATTCAATTCCAGGTTTTTATGTTCATGGGGACAAATTGTCCCTAAGTAAGTGCCCAATAGCCAACCTTATCAGAGCCTATTCTTTTTAATCTGCCCGTTTGTTGTAACTGGCTAATAGCACGGCCAATGGTGCGAAGATCTTTACCCAAGGTATCCGCCATTTGTTGGCGTGTAAGCTTTGGATTGTGCTGGATTAACAGCAAAATAGCATCGGGGGTTTTTTGTCCGGCGATATTTACAGGGGCGCTTGCAGGGGCGTTTACAGGGGCGTTTCTCGTCAGCGTTTGGGCAATGACCGAGAGCATAAAGTGAACAAACGGCGTGCTATCGGCCTGCTGATCGGCTTGTTCAAGCGCTTGATAGTAGTTGTGCTGATTGTCTTTAATCACACTTTCCAGCGGCAGCGCTAAAAATAGCGGGTGCCATTGCGACAAGATGAGGGTTTGCCACAAGCGCCCCATGCGGCCATTGCCATCCGTAAATGGGTGGATAAACTCGAACTCATAGTGAAACACGCTGCTGGTGATTAACGGATGCTCTTTTGCCTGTGCTAACCATTGGGTTAACTCGGCGATCAAACCTGCCACCTGATGGGCGGGTGGGGCAACATGATGCACCACGCCCGCCTTATGGATCCCAACCGATTTGCTGCGAAATGCCCCTGCATTCACCAACATATCGCGCATCATCAAACCATGGGCGGCCAGTAAATTGTTCATGTTATCGGGCTTAAAATCTGGCAGGGCATCATAAGCGGCAATAGCACCTTTTACCTCGGCCAATTCACGCACACTGCCCAACACAGGCTTGCCATCTACAATTGCCGTAATCTGTTCTTCGGTTAAGGTATTACCTTCAATGGCTAGCGTGCCGGTAATGGTTTTAATACGGTTTTGTTTGCGTAACTGCGGCGAGCTGTTCAATGCACTGGCATCCAGCCTACCCACCTGCTGGCTGATGTTGGCCACCAGATTCAATATATCGGTAGTAATGGTGAACGGGGGGGTGTAAGGCATGGTCTTACGCTACCTCTTCTGGCTTGGGAAAGCTCAGCAGTAAATCGCGATAGTACTCGTATTGTTTTTGGCGCAGTTCGATTTCGCGGGGTAAGCCTTCGCTGATGGAATTGGTAAGCGCATCGAATTTGTCGAGGATGGCGACGATGCGGGCTTGTTCTTCAATTGGCGGAATAGGCAGAGGGTATTCCATTATTTTTTCTTTATTACCCCGTGGCATTTTTGCACCTTTAGCGTGCTGCATGTTGTATTCAAAAAACTTATCATCAGCCAAAACTTGATATAAATATCGAGCGTTTACCTCTGAATCGGTCGGATGTAAAACAAGTACATCACCATTGGTTCCACCAGCACAATCTGCTTGCCATATTTTCTTTAAATAGGGTCGAATATTCCCAATCAAAATATCATTCTGGGAATACCGAGTTAAATTTCCTGAGGTTGGAACATAATTTGAATCTGACTTTCCTGCTCTATTTTGCAGCAGATTATCAACACCCACATAATTCGATTCATCAAGCTTTTCAAAACTAATACGTGTTTTTGAATATTCCGCAACCTCCCCCAACGTCTTCCACTCCACATCCCCCTCTTCAAAACTCAACAATTTGTCGCGATAGTAGTTGTATTGTTTTTTGCGGGCGGTAAGCTCGGCGGTAAGCTCGGCGGTATGGGCGGTAAATGCATCCAAAATGCGGACGATTTCGGCCTGGATTTCAAGCGATTTTTTTGGGTTTTCTGGGCAGGGGATGGGGATTTCGATCAACTTGATATTTTTAATTGTAAGCTGCTGCAACGCACCGCCTTCACCAGAAATACCACCTTGTACATGTGATGTATTCAGCACATAAAATAAATACCTAGGTAAAAGTATTTCTTGATCAGCACGAAGCCATGCAAGTTGAGAATTGAGATTTGAACCAGCAAATTGCTTTGGTACTTGTGCGATTTTCCCAATCTCTCCCCTATTTGCTATCAGGACATCGTACGCTTTTAAATGACCCTTTCTCAACTCTTGGTGTTTTTCTTGCGTTATGAACTTCATATCCTGAACAGATACTGTTCCGTTAACCATATTCGTGCCACGAATGAACGGAACTCCTTGATCAACCATTTCATCACTTCTGGGATATTTTGATGAATGATTCCCGTCGCCGACTTCACAGGTTTCCCCTAGCGGCTTCCACTCCACCTCAACCCCATCCAACAACTTTTCTATAAAGCTTAAATGGTTCATGCTTCCAACTCCTCACCTTCAATCTCCGCCACAATCGCATCAATGTCTTTACGAAGCTGATCTATTTTGGAGACGGTGATTTTGAGTTCGGCATTGAGCTGGGCAATATCCACAACTTCGCGGTTATCTTTCGCTTCTACATAACTGCTTACAGACAGGTTGTAATCGTTTTTCGCTACCTGCTCATAGGGTATAGATTTGGCAAGGTGGTCGATATTTTCTTTACTATCAAACACCGCCATGATGTGTTCAATATGCGCATCGGTGAGGATGTTGTTATTGGTTTCTTTTTTAAATAACCCGCTGGCATCTATAAATTGCGTAGTCGTATCGGTTTTGTGTTTGGAGAGCACCAAAATATTGACCGCAATGGTGGTGCCAAAAAATAAGTTGGGGGCAAGCGAAATGACGGTTTCTACATAATTGTTATCCACCAAATATTGGCGAATTTTTTGTTCTGCACCGCCGCGATAAAAAATACCGGGGAAACACACAATCGCCGCGCGGCCTTTGCTGGAAAGGTAACTTAATGCATGCAATACAAAGGCAAAATCCGCTTTGGATTTTGGTGCAAGCACCCCCGCTGGCGCAAAGCGGTCATCGTTAATTAGGGTTGGGTCGTCTGAACCTATCCATTTCACTGAATAAGGTGGGTTAGAGACTATCGCATCAAAAGGTTTGTCATCGCCAAAGTGTGGGCTGCGTAAGGTGTCGCCCAGTTGGATATTAAACTTGTCGTAGTTAATGTTGTGCAAAAACATATTCATACGCGCAAGGTTGTAGGTGGTGTGGTTTAACTCTTGCCCGTAAAAACCTTCATCAATAATGTGCGCATCAAAATGTTTTTTGGCTTGCAACAGTAGCGAGCCAGAGCCACAAGCCGGGTCATAAATTTTATTCACGCTGGTTTGGCCGTGCATGGCAAGCTGCGCAATTAATTTGGACACATGCTGCGGAGTAAAAAATTCACCACCCGATTTACCTGCATTGGCGGCGTAGTTGGAGATAAGAAATTCGTAAGCATCGCCGAACAGGTCGATATGGCTGCCTTCAAAATCGCCAAAATCTAGCCCCGCTACGCCTTTGAGTACGGCAGCCAAACGCAGGTTTTTATCTTTTACGGTATTACCCAAACGGTTGCTGGTGGTATCAAAATCGGCAAACAAGCCTTTAATGTCGTGTTCGGAGGGGTAGCCATTAGCGGACGACTCAATCGCAGAGAAAATCGCCGCTAAATCGGTATTCAGGCTTTCATTGGTATTGGCGCTGGCGGTAATGTTTGCAAAAA
>CAZXTH010000026.1:16220-17021 GCA_964643585.1 uncultured Pseudoalteromonadaceae bacterium | reverse complement strand
AATGCCATCTTCATTACGGCGGATTTGCTGTACCGGTGTATTCAAGTGAATTTGCCCGGCAAAACGGCGGGTTAATGGTTCAATGTATTGGCGCGAACCGCCCCGGATAACCGCCCACTGCGGCCGGTCATTAATATTCAGCAAACCATGGTTCATAAAGAAACGCAGGAAAAATCCCAGCGGAAAACGGGCCGCATCGTCCAGACTGGCTGACCAGATAGCAGCACACATCGGATACAGGTAGTTTTCCATAAACAAGGCACCGACGCCGGTTTCTGCTACAAACTGCCCCAGTGTCTGCTGATCCAGCGCGGCACCTTTTTCTGCCAGCGCAACTTTAGCCAGCCGGTTAAAGCGCACGATGTCGTTCAGCATCCGGTAAAACGATGGCCGTAATAAATTACGTTTCTGGGCAAACAGCGTTGCCAGATTATGGCCGTTATACTCCAGCCCGCTATCCGGGTTGCGGACACTGAAACTCATTTCGGTGTCTTGCCACGCTACACCCAGTTCGCGTAGCAAATAACGAAAGCGCGGGTAGGTACGATCGTTCATAACAATAAAACCGGTATCAATAGCCAGCCCGTCTACATCTACCGTCGCGGTATGGCCGCCGATATAACCAGCGGCTTCAAAAACCTCAACCTGATGTTCACGGCTTAACAGATAAGCACTGGTTAACCCGGCAATTCCGCTACCTACTACTGCTATTTTCATAAAATACCTTATTACTGATTAATGCTTATCAGTTAAGCAGGAATCAGCTTACTCTAAGCTAACCGTTGGAGCCCTGGATGGGCG
>CAZXTH010000026.1:13511-16210 GCA_964643585.1 uncultured Pseudoalteromonadaceae bacterium | reverse complement strand
CGATACTACTGATTACTGATGCCCTTTAAGTTTGCGGGCAATATACCCTTGTACTGCTGACGGCAGCAGATGCAGCAACCGCAGTATCCAGCCAAACAACCGGGGGAAATAAATATGCCGCCGCCCGGCAGCAAGCTGCTGCCGCAAAGAGGCTGATGCCTGCTCCACACTAATCCGCATTGGCATGTCAAAATCATTAGCGTCAGTCATCGGCGTTTTAACAAAACCGGGCGACACCGTCACTACATCTATGCCTGATGCTTTAAGGTCTACCGCCAGACTGGTGGCAAAATAGTGAATAGCCGCTTTACTGGCACCATAGGCCTGCGCCCTACTGAATGGCAATAAGCGGCTCATGCTGTCGATAAACACCAGCTTACTGCCGGCTTTAAGCCCGGGTAGCAACGCCTGAGCACAATAAATCATGCCAAAAAAGTTAACTGCCAGTACCCGTTCAACCAGTTCGGCACTAAAGTTCTGTGCATCATCAATATATTCGCACACACCAGCGCTCAGGATAACTATATCCATTGGTGGCACTGTTGCCAGTTGCTCCCGGCAGGCCTGATAATCACTGACATCAAAGCACAATGTTTTTATATTAGCGGTCTGAATTCCCTCTGCTGCCAGAGCAGCCAGCTTTTCGGCATTGCGGCCACAGGCCCATAACTGATGCCCTTCTGCAGCATAGTCTCTGACCAGTTGTTCACCAATACCAGACGTAGCGCCTGTAATCAGAATATTCATATCTGTTCTCTTATAGCGGAATCTATAGCTGAATCAGCCGTTGCCGGACTTTACTGGTCAGCCAACCAAGCAGTGGCAGGTGTTCATAAAGCATGGCGCCCATATCGTAATGGTCGGTGTGGGTCAGTATTCTGCTGCCATCGCTGCTGAAGGTCAGGCGTGTTACACCGGGCAATACAATATCGTTGCCCTGCTGCAGTTTTGGATGAGCAAACTGCATCTGCCAGCTGAGATATGCCTGTTGCGGACTGGCCAGTTCATGCTGGAACACAAAACGGCAATAATGCACATTCTCCAGCGAGTGGCGGAAATAGCGCATTAACTGATCGATTCCCTGCACCTGCTGCACAGGATCGGTAAAGCTAACATGCTGGTCATAAAACTGGGGTAACTGTTCCAGCCGGTCCAGCGTCATATCCTGATAGAAACCTTTTAACTGCTGTAACAGTTCTGCATATTTCATCTTATCTTCCTGCTGCTTTATTTATTATGGTTCAGCGGCGGCTGAGCGTTGTATTCAATCACTCTCGTCCCAGCACATCAGAATACAGCGACAAATAGCTCTGTTGCTGCAAGTAAGGATCTGGGTGTTTTTCAAGGTAAGCATTAATCAGCAGCAGTGGCTCCCTCAACGATAATTCGCCACGGTGATACTGTAAAATTAAAGCAGCCAGCTCCTGCCGTTCATCTGTGGTCAGTTTCTTTTTAAAAAAGCCCTGAATATGCTGCAACGTATTAGTATGGTTTTTCCGGCTTGCCGGTACAGATAACCCAGCTATCAGCCCGGTAATATACTCAGCGGCAAAGTGCTCAGTTATCGTATGCTGCTGTGCCAGCTCCCGCCCCAGCCTGCGATATACCGGCTGATTGTGTGCCAGCAGGGTAAACTTCTGCCGGGCGTGGAATTGCTGAATTACCGGTACAGTCAGCGGCTTGGGCAAGGCCTGCCATGCCTGCAAAACATTACGCCGTAATACCATGTTTTCCTGCTGTAGCTCAGGTGCGGTTAACGCCTTATCAGCATCATTCTGTATCTGGCTAATATTTTTACTTATCACTCTGTTCCTCTGTTGCTGCTCAGGTATCGCAATGATTCAGCTGAAAATATTCCTGGTTTGTGTAGCAATACGTAACTTTTTTAAAATCAGATCGCTTTTTTAAGATCCAATTCATCTTTTGCTGCGTAATTTACAAAGAATCATGTTTACGAAGAACAATAGTGACCAGAGGGCAAGACTAATGAACGCCACTGCACAGACAACGATTGCGTTATTTCCGCTTACTGCGCATATCCTGCCCGGTGGCCGCCTGCCCCTGCAGATTTTTGAGCAACGTTATATCCGGATGATTAAAGAGTCTCTGGCCGCACAAAGTGGTTTTGGTATTTGTATGCTTGACCCGGCTGGCCATGAGCACAACAACTCGCATATTCTGCCTATCGGTACACTGGTCAGAATTATTGATTTTGAACCACTACAGGGCAATATGCTGGGCATCACGGTAGAAGGAGAGCAGTTGTTCAGCATTCAGCAGATCCATACTGACACCGACGGTTTACGCACCGGCGAAGTGCAATTACTGGAAAGCTGGCCCGGCAGCCCGTTACGACAGGAAGACATACTGCTGCAACAACGCTTGCAGGAGGTATTTGATACCTACCCTGAACTGGCAGAAATGTACCCGGACAGGCATCTGGATGATGAATCATGGATATGCCAACGCTGGCTGGAAATTCTGCCACTGGAACCGCAGCAAAAGCAGGAACTGCTGGCCTGCCGTCAATTGCCGGCAACCCGTGACTTTATTTACCAGCTGTTAAAGTAATCACTTTCGGAACAGAGTAAAGCAGCCTACACTACTATGCATACGAATACAGCCCGAGACAGGCCCCTCACAGTGACGGAAATTTCCCTGTCTGATCCTTCAGGTAATTTTACTGCTTTACTTGCCAG
>CAZXTH010000026.1:12706-13501 GCA_964643585.1 uncultured Pseudoalteromonadaceae bacterium | reverse complement strand
CACCTGGCATCTGCCGGGGGCGTGGGCCGATCGGCCGAGCAGCGTTGTCGGCTATCCTTTAGCAAACTGTTTCATTACTACGCCCCCAGACTATTGGCTTATGGCATCCGGCATTTTGGTAATGAACAGAATGCCGCAGACCTGGTACAGGAAACCATGACCAGTGTCTGGCATAAAGCCAGCCTGTTTAATCCGGATAAAGGGCTGCCCGATGTCTGGATTTTCACTATTGCCCGCAATATCCGCTTTGATTTACTCCGCAGAAACCGCCATCGTCAGGATGACTTGAGCGCAGATGATCTGTGGCCGGTACTGTCAGAACAAGCCGGGTTAACGGAAGAAGCAGACAGCCTGGATAACCGTATCCTGCTACAGCAAGTCAGCCAGTATTATAATCAGTTACCGGAACAACAGCGGATTGTTATCGAACAGCTTTATATCGAGGGAAAATCACAGCAGGAAGTGTCAGATGCGTTAGGGATCCCGCTGGGAACGATAAAATCACGTACCCGTCTCGCCCTGATGAAGTTAAAAGAGTTGATTGATAAATGATTACATCTCATCCTGCTGAAGTTATGTTACAGCGTTATGTTGCAGGTGATCTGTCTGCTGCAGCGTCGCTGGTTGTAGCAGCACATCTGGATATGTGTCCGCATTGCCGGCAGCTTGTTCAGGATCAGGAAGAACAACAGGCATTTGCCGCACTGACCAGACCGGCCGCTGCCGGCATAACGGATATGCAGCAAATGCTGGATAATATCTTTAACTCAGCACCACCGGAAAAAAGCGCGGCAC
>CAZXTH010000026.1:2980-12696 GCA_964643585.1 uncultured Pseudoalteromonadaceae bacterium | reverse complement strand
TGTTTCTTGAAGGGCGCAGATTCAGGTTACCGCCAACGCTGGCCCGGCAACAGTCCCGCATCCGCCCGTGGAGCAAAATGCCAGGTAAGCTATGGCGGGCAACCATAGCGTTGGGTACTACCGAAAATATCAGCCTGATGTATATCGGCACACACACCTCTATTCCGGAGCACACCCACAAGGGCAGTGAACTACAGCTGGTGCTGCAGGGAAGTTTCGTGGATGAATTTGGCAGTTACCATGACGGGGATTTGATTTTGCTGGACAGCAGCCACCGCCACACACCCAAAACCACAGATGAAGACTGCCTTATTCTGGCTGTACTGGATGCACCACTGCATTTTACGTCGGGCATCAGTCGTTTACTTAACCCGTTTAGTTCGTTGTTTTTCCGCTGAACCCTAAAAATAAATCAGGCCGGATATGGCCTGATTTATGTTGATGTCAGTTTACTAAATCCGGGTCAACCAACCGTGTTTATCTTCAGCCTTGCCCCATTGAATATCATTCAGTGCCTGACGTAATGCAGCTGTAGTGCTACCACCATTGCCGCTGCCAACCTGATATTCTTTACCACCGTGAATCAGTGTTCCTACCGGGGTTAACACCGCAGCGGTACCGGATAATGCTGCTTCTGCACCCGGCTTTACCGCACGCTCCAGCAGTTCATCTACCGTCAGCTCTCGCTCAGAGACTTTCATGCCACGATCACGCGCCAGTGTCAGAATGGAATCACGGGTAACTCCATGCAGGAAACTGCTATCCAGCGCTTTAGTAATAATCTCGTTGCCATCAATCAGCAGGAAGTTAGCCGCGCCGGTTTCCTGTACATCACCGCCGGGGCAGAACAATACCTGATCAGCCTGTACCGCTGCACGGGCTTTCATTATTGGTTGTAAAGCACTGGCATAATTACCACCGCTTTTTACCATGCCCATATGAGGTGCACAGCGTGCGTTGTCTTCCAGCAGCAATCGCAGCGCTTTAGCTCCACCAGCAAAGTAATCACCTACCGGCGACAGCAAAACATATAATAAAGAATTGAGACTAGCTGCTGCAGCTTTACCAATAGATGCTTCGGTACCAATATGTGTTGGACGGATATACAGAGACCCTGGAGGGGCAGGAACATCAGCAGCAAAACGGCGTACAATATCAGTGATCATCTGTGTCAGCATCGCACCATCGACTTTTGGTAACGCCAGCAACTCGCTGCTCTGCTGTAAACGGGCAACATTCTTATCCATCCGGAAAATATGGATAGAACCATCGTCATGCCTGAAAGCTTTTAAGCCTTCAAAGCAAGTGCTGGAGTAATGCAGCACATGCGCACCTGGGTGCAGGCTGATACTGTCTGTTGCTACAACTTCCGGCTGAGTCCAGCCGTTACCTTCAAAGCGGGAGATAATCATCTCAGGGGTAAATACTGTGCCAAATGCTGCCATTTTCTGTTGTTCTTCCTGTTAGGGTAATGAGTTATAAAGCTCTGTTTCTAATTATTGCGTACCACCTACGGTCAGAGCATCCAGTTTCAGTGTCGGTTGACCAACACCAACCGGCAGGCTCTGCCCTTGTTTGCCACACACGCCAACACCGGTATCCAATTTCAGATCATTACCGACCATAGAGACCTGCTGCATCGCTTCCGGTCCGTTACCGATCAGGGTTGCACCTTTGATTGGTGTGGTAATTTTTCCGTCTTCGATCAGATACGCTTCTGAAGCAGAGAATACAAACTTGCCGGACGTAATATCAACCTGCCCGCCACCAAAATTCGGGGCGTAAATGCCCTTCTTCACGCTGGCGATAATCTCTTCCGGCGAATACTCACCTGCCAGCATATAGGTATTGGTCATTCTGGGCATAGGCAGGGCCGCAAAAGACTCGCGGCGACCGTTACCGGTAGGTGCTACACCCATCAGCATCGCATTATGTTTATCCTGCATATAGCCTTTAAGGATACCGTTCTCAATCAGTACGTTGTACTGTGCCGGTGTGCCTTCGTCATCAATATTCAGTGAGCCACGGCGATTCGCCAGTGTGCCGTCATCGACGATCGTACAGTGTTTTGACGCAACCTGTTCACCCACCCGGCCGGAAAAGGTTGATGAGCCTTTACGGTTGAAATCGCCTTCCAGACCATGCCCAACGGCCTCATGTAACAATACACCCGGCCAACCGGCGCCCAGTACTACCGGCATCGTGCCCGCCGGTGCATCAACCGCCGTCAGATTAACCTGCGCCATGCGAACAGCTTCCCGCGCATAATGTTGCCAGCGTGGTGCGCCATCCAGCAGCTCAGAAAAATAATGATAGTCGGTACGGCCACCGCCACCACCACTGCCACGCTCACGGCGGCCGTTGTGGTGCAACAGTACAGAACAGTTAAGCCGTACCAGCGGGCGGATATCCGTTGCAAAAGTGCCGTCACTGGCAGCGACCAGCACTTCTTCATACACACCGGATAAACTGACAGACACCTGTTCTGCCCGGCTGTCCAGACTGCGGATATAGGCATCCATCTGGTGCAGCAACGCGACTTTGTCGCTATTACTGAGGCTTTGCAGCGGCTCGCAGGGTAAATAAATCTTACTGTTGCCACTGCGCTGGAAAGCCCTAACGCTGCCATGCTGGCCCTGTGCGGCTATACCACGGGCGGCTGCAGCAGCTTGGTTCAGCGCCTGATTACTGATGGTGTCGGCATAAGCAAAACCGGTTTTCTCACCACTGATAGCCCGTACACCAACACCCCGTTCAATATTAAAAGAACCATCTTTCACCAGCCCGTCTTCCAACACCCAGCTTTCATGTACACTGGACTGAAAATACAAATCGGCATAATCCAGTTGATGCTGAAACAAAAAGCCCAGCGTCTGCTGCAAATCATCAGCCGTGACCTCGGAAGCAGTTAAAAGATTCTGTTCAGGTAAATTCATCACTTCAGCTCACTGTAAAAACGGTTATGTAATGCCACCGGCATTTTGTGGCGGACCGTATGGCAATCTGCCAAATCCACCATCGCAGAAATCCAGCCGGGTTCACTACCGGCATCGGCTAACACTGTTCCCCAAGGATCAATAATCACACTATGTCCATAAGTTTCACGGCCATTGGCATGGACGCCGGTTTGCGCAGGTGCTACTACAAAGCTCTGCGTTTCAATCGCTCTTGCCCGTAGTAGCGTATGCCAGTGTGCAGCACCGGTTGGCCGGGTAAATGCTGAAGGCACCGCCAGCACATTCATACCTTTGACCGCCAGTGCCTGCATTAACCCCGGAAAGCGCATATCATAACATATGCTCATACCGAGTTTCAGTGAGCCAACCTCCACCAGCGTGACTTTTTCACCAGGCATTGTGCTGGCAGATTCACGGTAGCTGCCGGTAGTATCTGCAATATCCACATCAAACAGATGCAATTTCTGATAATCGGCAATAATCTGCCCGTCCGGAGCAAACAACAGGCTGCTGGCAGAAAAACGCTGCGGATCGCTACTCGCCAGTGGCAGACTGCCGGCCAGCAAATAAACACCATACTGGCGGGCTAATGCAGCACAACCCTGCTGGATAATACCTTCGCCAGGCGGCGCCTGATACTGCAGATTAAGGCCATCACGGCCACCAAATACTGCAAAAGCTTCAGGTAATGTCACCAGATGCCGCTCCGCTGATGGCAACTGACTCAGATAATCACCAACTTGTTGCAGATTCTGCAAAGGCTCAGGCGTACTGTTTAACTGAATAGCCGTTAACCGCCACTTATCCATGCGGTTTTTGCTCCTCATTAATCACAGGTTCTGGTTGTGCAACTCTGACCGGAACAGGCACTTCTTTGCTGTGACGGTTCACCTCCGTGACGACGGGTTTGTCGAAGTCACCCGTTACAGTGAAATTAATCCGGGAAATCACTTCTGCCGACTGGAAAACCTCATCCAGTGCCAGCGCTGCCAACCCGGTAGCGGGATTAACCATCCAGGCAATAATAACCGGCAGGCTGGAAGTAACCTTAGGCGCAAATGACATCTGATAATCCATTTTACGAGCCGCCAGATCGGCATACCCCTGAATAGACATATTACCCGGTACACCATCAATGGTGGCATCGCTGGTTTGTGCTACACCATGCTCCAGTGTCAGATTACCGGACATTCGGTTATAGAAAAAACCTTTTGAAAATACATCGCGGAAATCCAGCCGTAGCTTACGCACCAGCGAATCCAGGCTAAATATAGAGAACAATCTGGCCCCCTGATCACTGACCTCTGTCAGCGAGCCTTCGCCAAGATTAAAACTGACCTTGCCTCCCAGTTCTGCTAATGCAAACTGCTGTGGAGCACCTGGCCAGTTAAGTGAAAACTCCACATCGGCACGGCTGCCTGAAATAGCAGAAGTAAGCTGGTACTCGTTTAGCATCGCTCCGACATTCGGGCTAAAAAACTTACCACTGAACCTACTGCCACTCTCTTGCTGCCATTGTCCGCTAAAGTTCAGTTCATTCCGTTTATAACGTGCCTGCAGGCTGGTAAGCTGCCAGCTGTCTGCCGTGCTGTGGGCAGTGGCAATAACTTCACCAAGCCGGTAAGAACCGATAGTGCAATCGGCACAACGCAAATCCAGCGGGGGTAATTGTGTCAGCCAGCTAACAGAAGCGACAGCCGGAGGTACATCAGCCTGTGGTTCAACCGGTACTGGCAAATGCAAATAATCTAGTACAGCTTTTATACCCTGATGCTGCCAGTCTTTAAAAAACTGCCAGCGGCTGGCGATTTCATTACCATTCAGTTGCAACTGCCATAATTCCGGCTGTTGTTCTACTTCAAATACCGTATTGTTAAGTGTAATGCCGGGAGCGACATCCAGTTGCTTGATTTTACCGCGGACATGTTGCAATGGCGGTATAGCCGTATTGCCATCACCCTGAGGTATTGCGGCCAGTTGTTTATCAATCAGCTCCAGCCATGGTAGAAAATCAAGCTGATCCAGTTCAACGCTGATCCCAAAACCGGGCACCGGCATCCCATGATCATCTTTACCTAAAGTAAGATGCATGCGGCTGAACAGTGTCTCTGCACTATTCTGTAATTCACCATGAAAATAAGCTTGCCCGGCATAATTCACTGCCAAATGAGCCTGCTGCTGATTTCCGGTCATGCCGGCAAACACTTTAGCCGCAATGTCACTGTTCTTTTGGTAAGGCGCAGGCAGCTTAAGCTCAACCTGTTGTAAATCTGCAACTAAATCTGCCTGATACGAAAATCCTGTTGCAGGCAGGCTTAATTGCAGCGGTAGCTGCCAGCTGACAACGCCTTCTGCCAGACCAGCCCCTTCCGGATACAGCGACTGCAACAGTTCAGAGGCCTGATGTTCTCCACTCAGCTGCACACGAACCTGGTAGACTTGCCCGTTATTTGCGCCTTCAAGGCTGGCATTAACAGGCAGATTACGCCAGTTGAGTGTTAAATTCTCAGCCCGGATTTTGTCGTTATCAAATTGCAGGCTGCCACGAACGCCGCTGACAAACATTTCCGGCGCAGCAATTGCCAGCCCCAGATGCTTAAACTGAACATCCCCGGTGGCCCTTACATCAGGCGAATGCAGGCTGATATCCAGCTTTACCTGACCATCGACCAAACCACTGACCCCCAGATGCTCCAGTGTTGCTCCCAGAGAACGCGCCAGTGGCGATTGCGCCATTAATTGCTGCACCTGACCAGCTTCCAGTTGGCGGTTGATATCAATACTCAGTTTGTCTGCATGAAACAGATCCGGAATCTCTGCTCTGACGCCCTGCTGTAACGACAGTCCTGCCAGTGTACCCTGCTCCGATTGCAGCACCATAGACGCATTTTCAAACAAAAGTTGTAATTGCAACTCTGTTAATAACGGCCAGTCAGGAGCAAATTCAAAGCTACTGTTCTGTACTGCTGCATTAACCTGAAAAACACCCTGATGTTCACTATAAGGGAAGTCTGCCGGCCGGCCATGCCACAGCATCGTTGCGTGCTGTAATTCCCCTGACAACAGTGCCTGTTGCAGGTATTGCCTCACTTCGTACGGCATATAACGCTGCGGGAAGTAACGCGATGCAGTGGCGACATCGGCCTGCTGCAGCTTCGCCAGAATACTGAGCTGCTGCTTCTCATCCAGTGCCAGCGATGCATCCAGGCTGATATCCTGCCCTTCAAGCTGAACCTGTGGCACCTGCAACTGCCATTCTGCTCCTGAACGCAACAACCAGGCGGTTGCAGCCAGCTTGTGGTAGGCCATAGGTTCTGCAAATAAACCGTCCCATAACAATTCACTGTTTTCACTGAATAGTGTCAGCTGTGAAAATGTATCGCTGAGTAATACATGTCCCTGCATCTGCTGCACCCCGGGAATATCCCTCACCGGAGCCGAGCTCAGCGCGGTCAGCTTTCCGCTGGCATACCAGCCGGAGTTATCCACCAGCCAGTTAAGGTGCTGCAAATGACCAGATACCTGATAAGCCAGCCAGGTTCTCAGTTGCTCCACGTCTTCAGCCAGTAAATGAGCCAGCGGAGTAAGGGCTTCCAGTTTAAAATTCTGCAGGCTGCCCTGCCATTGCTGCTGATGATGATGCAGCTGGAATTGCAGCTCTGGCCATTGTTGCTTCTGATCTGTCAGTGTCAGCATACCGGAATAAAGTGACCAGCCATCATCCTGTGGCAGCCATAGTAACTGACCATCCCCTAGTTGCAGCTGATAATGCTGGCCGTCCCTGCGCCAGTACAGGCTGTTTTCTGCCAGCTCGATCTGAATATGTTTTAATGCACCGTTATCTATCTGCCCCCAGCCCCGAAAGTTAATGCTGGCTTGATCCAGCCGCTGGATTTGAGGTAATAATTTGCGGAACAGCGGCAGCACGTCCAGTTGCTCGCTTTCCAGATACAGTTGACCGGAAGTCTCATTCAGGTGTGAGCCATGCAAATCCAGCACAAAGGACAGATTGTTGGCCGTAACTTCATCAATTGATAACTGCCCGAATCCCTGATGGCGGTTATTATCATTGCGCCAGTCCAGTTCTTTGATACGGATAATCAGATCCGGGTCATGCTCACTTTGCAGCACTAACCGGCTGTCGAGCACAGAAAAATATTTAAGCTGGTGGAAGAACAGTTGCTCCAGTGCTGTCAGAATTGGCTCCGCCGTACCTTCAGCAGATAACCCACCACTGATCAGCCTGTCACTGTCAAGATAGTAAGTCAGACCACTCAGTTCAAAGTGTTCAGCCTTCAGTTGCAGGTTAAACAGGCTACGCCAGAAATCGAGCAGCACACGGGTTTCTGCAATATGCAGCTGCAGCTCTTCCTGCTCACTACCCAGCACCACATCTTTTAATACCAGTGCCGGACCAGATTTCTGCCAGGCTGCATTCAGTTCACCAATTCGAACTGATGCGCCATACTGCGAGGTAATAAGTTGTTCCAGGCGGTGTTTATAATTATCTGCATGAGGCAGGGTATAACGCAGCACAGACACTACTGTGGCCAGCAGTACCAGTGTAACTGCCAGCATCAGCCAAAGTTTATGTAAACAATAAAAACAAACCTTTTTTGCCTGCACTTACATCATTACCACATCAAATTGCTCCTGCGTATAAAGCGGTTCTGTCTGAATACTGATCTGCTTGCCTATAAACACCTGTAACTCTGCAAGGCTATGGAACTCATCATTGATCAGCGCATCTTTTACCGCCGGTGAAGCATAAACCACAAATTTGTCTGCCGAATATGCACGGTTAACCCGGACTATCTCCCGCAGGATTTCAAAACAAACGGTTTCTACCGTTTTCAGGCTGCCACGGCCCTTACATACTGGACAGTCGGAACATAAAATATGTTCCAGACTTTCACGGGTTCTTTTTCTGGTCATCTCAACCAGACCAAGCGCAGAAAAACCATGAATATTGGTTTTTGCCCTGTCTCTGACCAGTGCCAGCTCAAGGCTATGCAGCACTCGTTTTTTATGCTCCTCATTCTGCATATCAATAAAGTCGATAATGATAATGCCGCCAAGGTTACGTAGCCGCAGCTGCCGGGCAATCGCCTGAGTCGCTTCGGTATTAGTATTAAAGATAGTCTCTTCGAGGTTACGATGCCCGACAAAAGCCCCGGTATTAACATCAATTGTGGTCATGGCTTCTGTCTGGTCGATCATCAGATAGCCGCCGCTTTTCAGTGGTACTTTACGCTCCAGCGCCCGCTGAATTTCACTTTCGACATCAAATAAGTCAAAGATTGGCCGCTCTCCCGGGTAATACTCCAGAATAGGCGAAATATGCGGCATAAATTCTTCACAAAAAGCCGTGAGCTGCTGGAAGGTCAGTTTGGAATCAACCCGGACCCGTTCCAGTTCTTCACCGACAAAATCCCGCAGGATACGGTATGCCAGTGTCAGGTCTTCATAAACCACGCCTTCTTTACGCAGTTTCTGTTTGCGTTTCAGGATCTTCGCCCATAGCTTTTTCAGGAAGCGGGCATCCTGTACCAGCTCTTCTTCGCCGGCGCCTTCAGCTGCAGTACGGACAATAAAACCACCGCTTTCATCCAGGCAACCACTGACAATGTCTTTCAACCGTTGCCGTTCGGTTTCAGTTTCCAGCCGCTGGGAAACACCGACATGCGGCGAATCCGGCATAAACACCAGATAGCGGGATGGCAGGGTAATATCGGTCGTTAAGCGAGCGCCTTTGGTTCCCAGTGGATCTTTGACAACCTGTACCAGCAAATATTGCCCCTCACGCACCAGTACACGGATATCCTTACTGGCAGGGGGCCGGCTATCCATTTCTGCAACAATGACATGCTGTTGCACAATATCGGACGCATGCAGAAAAGCGGCCTTTTCCAGACCGATATCGACAAAGGCAGCCTGCATTCCCGGTAATACCCGGCTGACTTTACCGACATAAATATTGCCAACCAGCCCCAGCCGGGCCTGGCGTTCAATGTGGACTTCCTGCAGCACACCATTTTCTATCAGCGCGACCCGTGTTTCTGTCGGGGTAACGTTTATCAGTAATTCTGCACTCATATTTTGTCCTGCAAACGCTTTAACAGCTGTTCTGTTTCACATAGTGGTAAGCCCACTACCGCACTATAGCTGCCATTAATCCGTTCAACAAAACGGCCGGCAATGCCCTGAATACCATAACCACCAGCTTTGTCTTGCGGTTCTCCACTTTGCCAGTAGGCTTCGATTTCTGCTGCTGTCAGAGGCCGGAAGAACACATTAGTAGCAACATAAGTCTGGTAACAGTTTTCAGCTGTTACCAGCGCAACCGCTGTAATTACCTGATGCTGGCGGCCAGACAATAAAGCCATCATCCTACGGAAATCCTGCAGGTCTTCAGGCTTGCCAAGAATCAGACCATCAGCAACTACGATAGTATCGGCTCCCAGCACCGGGCACTGATATTGCAGCTTTTCTGCACCAGCAGTTGCCTTGGCAACAGCAAGCCGCTGTACATAAAGTAAAGGTTCTTCACCCGCTAAAGGTGTTTCATCTACCGCTGCCGATACCAGATTAAAAGACACTCCCAGTTGGTTTAATAACTCGCGCCTTCTGGGAGAAGCAGAGGCAAGTGCAATTTCAGGATAGTTCATTGTATTTTAAATTGTCTGCGGTAACGTCTCAGCAACCAGAACAGCCACGGCCAGACCAGCATCCCCATTGGTACAGGCCACAGATATTCCG
>CAZXTH010000026.1:0-2970 GCA_964643585.1 uncultured Pseudoalteromonadaceae bacterium | reverse complement strand
AAACGCCGGTAAGAAAGTGGCTGAGCCAGAATAACAGCAGGTGATACAACGCCAGAAATAATCCGACCAGCAAAGCTTGCTGCAAAATAGAGAAGTTACGGATTTTCAGATGATTGACGGTAACAATAAAAATAACGACTGAATACGCCAGCGCATTCACTCCCAGTACCGTACCCACCAGCACATCTACCAGAAACCCCAGTACAAATGCTGTACCAATATTTACCCGCTCCGGTAACGCCATTGTCCAGTACATCAGAGCCAGTAACACCCAGTCCGGCCGGAATACCTTCACCAGCTGTGGTAATGGCATTACTGTCATGACCAGCGTAACCAGTAACGTCAGATAAATAAAACCCAGACCTTTAGCTCTGCGCATTAGTTCTGCTCTCCTTCATCCGGTGCAGCAACACGCGTATTAGGCCATAACAACAAAACATGGCGAATTCTGTCCAGCCGTGCATATGGCTCTGCGTACACTGTCATAAATGGCTGACTGGCATCCCGGCTAATCCGAACGACTCTTGCCACCGGGTATCCTTCCGGAAAACGCCCATCCAGACCTGATGTCAGCAACCGGTCGCCTTCACGGATATCGGTACTATGCGGCAGATACATCACCCGTAACAGATCCCATTGTCCCAGGCCTTCAGCTACTGCACGGATCCCGGTCCGTTCAGCACGGATCGCCAGTGCATGGGTGTTGTCAGAAATCAGCAAAGCCCGGCTGCTGGTTGGCCCGACGCTGACAATCTGTCCAACAACGCCCTGGTCATCGATTACAGGCTGATGCTCCGTCACACCATCGTTACTGCCTTTATTCAGCACAACCTGATGGCTGAACGGATGACTGTACACTGCAAGCACTTCCGCTACCAACCGCTGCCCCTCAACCACCGGAGACGAGCCCAGCAATGCTCTCAGTTTGTCATTCTCCTGCTGCAGAAAGCCTAAGCGTTGCAACTGACCACTCTGACGCAGCAGCACATCACGTAAACGGGCATTTTCTTCAAGCAGCGCCTGATGAGACATAAATTGCTCAGAGGCACCGGATAACAGAGACTCTGGCAAACTGGCCACATAGAACAACGGGCTGACAGCAGTTGTTAAATAACTGCGGAGCTGGGTAGAACTGTTAGTGAAGCGATCCAGATACATCAGGCCGGCACTGCAAACAATTGCCAGTACCAGCCTGGTCAGCGGGGAAACTCCGCGGTTAGAAGTAATCATCAGCGATAACGCAGCATCTGTTATTACGCTTATTCATAACTGAATACGTCACCGCCATGCATATCGATCATTTCTAATGCTTTGCCGCCACCTCTGGCAACACAAGTCAACGGATCATCTGCCACTACAACCGGAATACCGGTTTCTTCCATTAACAGGCGGTCAAGATCACGCAACAAAGCGCCACCACCGGTCAGAACCATACCACGCTCGGAGATATCAGATGCCAGCTCTGGCGGAGATTGTTCCAGCGCTACCATAACCGCGCTGACAATACCAGCCAGAGGCTCTTGCAACGCTTCCAGAATTTCATTACTGGTCATAGTAAAACTACGCGGCACACCTTCCGCCAGGTTGCGTCCACGAACTTCAATTTCCAGCACATCATCATTCGGATAAGCAGAACCAATTTCTGTTTTAATACGTTCGGCTGTCGCTTCACCAATCAGGATGCCGTAGTTACGGCGAATGTAGTTAACGATAGCATCATCAAACTTATCACCACCGATACGGACTGAAGATGAGTACACCACACCGTTCAGGGAAATAATGGCAACTTCTGTAGTACCACCACCGATATCGACAACCATTGAACCGGTAGCTTCAGAAACCGGTAAGCCGGCGCCAATAGCTGCTGCCATAGGCTCATCAATTAAATATACTTCTCTGGCACCGGCACCTTGTGCCGACTCACGGATTGCACGGCGCTCTACCTGCGTAGAACCACACGGAACACATACCAGTACCCGTGGGCTAGGGCGCAGAAAGCTGTTGCTATGCGCCTGACGAATAAAATGCTGCAGCATTTTTTCCGTAACATAAAAGTCAGCGATAACACCGTCTTTCATCGGCCGGATAGCTTTGATATTTCCCGGGGTACGTCCAAGCATCCGCTTCGCCGCATGACCAACTGCCGCCACACTTTTAGGGCCGCCGGCTCGTTCCTGACGAATCGCTACTACAGAAGGTTCATTCAGTACAATACCCTGGTCTTTTACATAAATCAGAGTATTGGCCGTGCCCAGATCGATGGACAGGTCATTTGAAAAAATGCCGCGCAGTTTATTAAACATGGGAAAGACAAGTCCTTATTAACACTGATCGTATTCTGCGGTATCTGCAGCTTGCCGAGAGCAGCAGACGAAGACGATCATACTAATGATTAAGAGCTATTCTAAGTAACTCCCCGGCAAGAAAATAGCTTTATCTTACCCTTTTCATAAATTAAACCAAGTAATAAGTCAATTTATCCGGTAAGCCTTTCTGCTGGCAGATAAAAAACTTCAGACAACAGAAAAGGGGGAACTCTGTTATTAAGCGACCAACAAGCGCACTCAGCCCGGACAAAATTACGATATACTGCGATTTTGTGCATAACAGGCTAAATGGATGAATATTGAACAACAATGGCAGTTATTACAACATCCTCTGCTTACCCTGCATAAAATAGATTTATGGATTAGTCACTTAGTTACACAAGAACCTATAGTCTCCGGCAATAAATGTCTGAAACTCAAATATCAGCTAAGCTACGCCATACAACATAAACTAAAAGGCATCATCACTTTTGGCGGTGCGTTTTCCAATCATTTGGTCGCAACTGCAGCAGCCTGCAAGATTTCTGGCATACAGAGCACAGGCTTGGTACGCACAGATCAATTAGATCTGCAAAATCCAACTTTACAGGCATGCCAGCGCTTCGGCATGCAATTGCAGCCACTAGGCCGCAATGAATACCGG
>CAZXTH010000025.1:13739-17028 GCA_964643585.1 uncultured Pseudoalteromonadaceae bacterium | reverse complement strand
AGATGTTCTAAGTTCCGGGCTGTTGACAGTGTAAAACCGGGGATTATAGCAGAAGACTTTTGCAGCGTGTGATTAGTAGATAAAAGCTATAAATTTTGTAAAATTGATTTTATCGTAGTCATACTGCGATTATTTAAATATATCTAAATTGACTTTTTTGGAAAAGTCGCAATAATCGTAGTATGACTACGATTAATTCAAGTAAGTTAAATCTGCTCTATACCCGGTTGATGCCGGGCATGCCGATCGCATCGGAAGATCTGGCGGCATGGGGCATCTCTGCGGATCTTGCCGTTCACTATGTTCGGGCGGGCTGGCTTACGCGTCTGGCGCGTGGGGTTTATTGCCGTCCAAACGACTCTCTTTCCCTGCATCCGAGTTTGTTGTTGTTGCAGCGCAAGCTGGAAGGGCTGCATGTTGGTGGAAAATCGGCTCTCGATTGGTATGGCGTTCGGCACTATGTAGCGCAGCAGCCAGTACTGCATTTATATGGCTGGACTACCGGTCAGCTACCGGAATGGTTTACCGAGCGTTTTCCTGCTGAGTATCGCCGCAAGCGTTTGTTCGATGAGAAGCCGGATTCCTTTTTATATGTGACTGCTTTTGAGAGGCGTGATGGCGCACCTCAGGTTTCTGTACCGGAGAGAGCGCTGCTGGAGTTGCTGAGTGAAGTCGGTGTACGGCAGTCGTTACAGGAAGCTCGCGAACTGGTTGAAAGCACCTACAGCTTGCGGGCCAGTGTGCTGCGCGAGCTGTTACAGCGGTGTACGAGCGTCAAGACTGTGCGCTTGTGCCTGCAACTGGGCAGGGAAGGTTCGTTGCCCTGGGTAAAGAAGCTCGATCCGGCAACCTTGCCAACGGGCAGTGACCAGCCCTGGGTATCCCGATCAGAGGAAGGCATTTTGGTGCTTAAATCATGAATGCTGTTTATCTTGAAACGGCTCGTCTGCTGACGCAGGTTGCGCCATTGGTATTTGTAGATGATACCTTCGCCTTGAAAGGCGGCACAGCGATCAATCTTTTTATACGCGATATGCCTCGCTTGTCGGTCGATTTGGATCTGGCTTTCCTGGACTATACCTTGCCGCGCGAGCAAGCGCTGGCTCGTATTAATGAAGCTATTTTACAGGCTGGCGAGAGGCTGAAAAAACGCGGATTCCAGATATATATCCCACCCGCCGCCGCAGGTGAAACCAAACTGTTGGTGCGTAAAGACCGTATCGAGGTCAAGATCGAGGTCAACTTCGTATTGCGAGGCACCGTTCAGCCGGTCCGTCAGGCTTCACTGATGCCGGTGGCCAGCGATGTGCTGATGGCTGACCTGGAGATACCGGTGGTTTCGCTTGAAGACGTATATGGTGGCAAGCTGGTTGCCGCACTGGATCGCCAGCATCCGCGTGATCTTTTCGATGTAATGCAGCTTTTTGCACACGAGGGGATTACACTGGGTATCCGACGAGCTTTTGTAGTCTATCTGGCGTGCCACAATCGGCCGGTACATGAAGTGCTGTTTCCACAGCTAAAAAATATTGAACATGATTACCAGCATAACTTTGTGGGTATGACCACTGATCCGGTGCCATTGGATATATTGCTGGCAACCCGTGACCGAATGATCACCGAGCTTCAGACCGGGCTGGATGATAATGAACGGCAATTTCTGTTATCGCTGGTAGCCGGTGAACCAACCTGGTCATTACTTGGAATTGACCACCTTGAGCATCTGCCAGCCATCCGCTGGAAACTACAGAATCTGGCACAGTTAAAAAAGAGCAATGCGAAGAAATTTGCTGAGCAGTTGGGTGCATTAGCTAAGTTAGGTCAATATAACTCTTAAACTTGACAGTCAGCTATGTGCCATAAGCAGACATTTCAGAGTGGAATTGCACCTCTGCTCTATCATTTCATCCCGAACTATATGAATATCAGCTATGTTACTGATAAATATCGGTAACATCTTATTGTACAAACACGTATACACGCTGTAATTTGTTGAAAATAGGAACGTTAGATGGTGATTTTTCGGTAACACATTAGGTGTTGCTGAGAAGTTTAAATAATATATATTCTCTAGCGAATGGAGCGAAGATTTCAAGGCTTACGCTGCTAGCGAAGATAAGTGCTATCGAAAAGGATATGAGGCAGGGGTTGCTAAAGAGGGCAGCTCTTGGAGTGTTGAGAATGATAGACATGTTGACACTCGTAGGTCTTAATATTTGGCAAGTCGCTGGTAAACATAACAATCGTGCTAGGTTCGCCCGCTTCGCGGGCAGGACGGTTTGTAAGTTACCCGTTTTGCGTGACTTCGCCAATGCTCGCAGAAAGGGTAACTTACAAACCGTCCTTCACTTAGCGTTATATTTTTAATTAAGGATAGCGTATGAAAGGAAACATCAGTCTTAAATCGTTTATTGAAGAAGTAAAAAAAGAATTGCGGGAATCCATTAACGAGGAAGATCCGTTTTTTGTAATGCGCGATGTCGAACTTGAGATTAGTTTCGCTCTCGATACAGAAGCACAAGCGGGTGCCAAACTGTTTGTTCTAGATGTTACTGGTAGTACTAAAACAACGCAAATCCATAAAGTAAAATTGACTTTATCGCCTTTTGTAGAGGAAATAGAAGTCGAAGAAAAGGTCGAAACTAGGCAGCCAAATATTAAGTCACGAATTGCTGAAATTAAAGCTTTAGAGCGTTCAAGAGCTCCAGTTAGACCTGTTCAGCCAGTTATCGTTGCACCTGCGCCAGTAGCTCCAAGGCGAATACGGAATCGTCCACTCCGTAGAACTCAACCAGTGTGTCGTGGGGGGGAATCTGAGCTTACTTGTATTGCTATTGTGCCTAATAAAAATGATAAAAAAATATAACAATGTGCTGTTGTCGACACTGTCGTGGCTGGGGCGGCTAACACTGCGCTTTAGTCGCTCCAAAGCTTGGCTTTCGGCAATAAGGAATCCAAATGACACCTATTCGAGATTTAGATTCGGATTTAATTAGTTCCGTAGCCAGAATTGCTCCTGAAAAGATTGATGATCTGAATGCCTTTCAATTCAAAGAAGATCCGTGCGCGGTGTTTACTAATGACAGAAAATTTAGTTTCAGAGTCAACACTGAATCGAAAGAAATAATGCTTCCCACGGTGGCCTTGGAATACTTGTGGTGTGCTTGCTATACCTTTTATGTTCTCTTTCAAGAGTACAATGCACAAAACCAAGGTGCAGTAACACAGTTTGATGTAAATGGTAATGATAGATTGCGGAAAGCTATGTCTCTGTATCGCTGGGGGTTAG
>CAZXTH010000025.1:9078-13729 GCA_964643585.1 uncultured Pseudoalteromonadaceae bacterium | reverse complement strand
GAAGATGTTAAAGTTGCAAATGAGCTATATCTATGTTCTGCGTCATGGATAATCCATCATGAGTTTGCACACATATATTGCGGCCACGAGAACGACCCTATTAATGATGAGGTATCACGAACTCAAGAAAAAGAAGCAGATGAATCTGCAACAAGGTGGATTCTTGACGGTATTTCTGATGAAGCTCTTCTAAGTAAGAGAGGGCTTGGGGTTGTAATTGCTGTGCTGACAATTACTACGCAAGATATATTGGCTGGTGAATTTAAAGAAACAACACATCCGAAGTCTTTTAAGAGGCTTTATGAGGTTCTGGATACTTATTTTCAAGATCCGGATCATCTTGTTTACGCCTTTAGTGTTGTTATATGCCACTTTAATATGGCTGTTGCTTGCATGGATATAGACAAGGATGATAGTCAAACTTGGAAGGAAAACTTGGAGACATCCTTAGTGCAGTTCAGTCGTCTAACAAGTGAATGAAGGCCGACCAATTTTCCGCTGCCGCTCGAAGTTGGCGGTTCATTCAAGCCTTATATCGATTAGAAATTCATGGATAAATATAAATTTATAGACAGGTTCTTTCATAGTCAATACGAGTTGTTGGATTTTACTCAAGTAGACAGTAGGGATTCAAATTCACTCTATACCTTCCTTAACAATCTACATACGACTGCAGATAGACTAAAAGAGGACTTTGATTGTGATATTAAGTCATCACCAGACTTCAAAATCCTTAGAATAATTAGAAACTATTTTCATCATGTTGGGGACGTCGAAGAAATTCGACTTAAGGTTGTAGTTGAACCGAATGTCCTGGTAAGTCATTCAGAGCATTTGCTAATACCTCTAGAAACATTTGCGAAAAGCGTAAAATCTTTCATCGATAAAAATACTCTTCCAGAGAATAGTAAAAACTTTAGAAAGAAACAGAAGTTCATCGCTGAAGAAATGAGTTCTATATCTGAGATATTTGATTATACGCAAGACTTACTGGCTCACCTTGATGTTTTTTGTCACAAGCCTAGCCTCAAATTAGATGGAACCATCTATGAACTTGGTTTTGATATGTATAAATTTGTTTACAACATAACAAATATTATCGCAGATATATGCCGAAACATAGATGCCCTAAAGAACAAATCTGTTATTTCAGGGCTTGATGAAAGCTATGCCTCAATCAACAACATTGGCAAGCGTGATGTATTCTGTTATCCAAACAATGTTCCCATTACTACTACTGAAGGCTTTGTATATGCTAAATCAATTGAGCCAGTGACATGAGAAAGTCTGGGAAACCCAGATAAGCAAATTGGTGTTGGATGACTCTCTTTACTGCATCCACTCGATGAGAAGGACCAAGCAATGCCTTATCTACAATAAGACAAAGAGTCTCAGGGTAATTCAGCTTCTGCTTGGTCATAGGAAGTTGGAAAGTATAGACCGTTATCTCGGAATTGAGGTCGACGATGTTTTGGAGATTTCTGAGTCAACTGAAGTTTGAACGAGACAGGGCTGCAACAGCAGACGTTGCGTACATCCTGCAATATTGCTCCTTGTTGATTAGGTCTAAGGAAAAGTACTAACTGCTTATTGCTATACAGAGGCACAAGATAAAGATTTATAGGGGTTCAACTGCGTTGAACATTCTGCATAGATATCCTCTAGGTATTAGTAAATACACATTTGACTAAAAGGCACTACATTTATTAGAAGCCATATCAAAAATCAGTTGGTGAGACTCAGACAAGGCAAAAAGCTGATGAGGAGCGGAGTTTGCTCGAGTAAATGAGCACCGGAGTCAGCTTTTTACCAAAAGCAGGCGCCTGGAGGCGGCGCAGCTTCAAGCCGCCAGATGATTTTTGAGGTGGCTTCTAGTAAAAATCCTGTTATGGCCTTCGACGGCAGTTAATCAATTCGTTATTATATAAATCCAACGGCATTATCTACCGGATGCTCGAAATCCCTGAACCGTTTTAACAGGAAGAGCTTGTAAACATGGCATTGGATGAAATAACAAGCACGGCAGTGACTTCACCTGCGAATCACGTACCAGATTTTGTGATCGTACGTTCTGTTTCGATGACGTTGCCCTTTGCTGAGCTGACGTGGGAAAACTTCGAAAAACTCGGTTATCGGTTAGCGGGGAAGGATGCGGATGTTGAGTCCCACAGTCTGTATGGCAGAACAGGCCAGGCTCAGCAGGGAATCGATATATTTGCGAGGAAGCGCAACGGGAGATACAACACTTGGCAAGCAAAACGTTATAAAAAATATACGCCTAACGATCTTAACAGTGCATGTACGACATTTTTGTCAGGCGGATGGGCGGGTAAAACGGACATCTTTTATATTGTCGTACAGTGTCCCGTTGATGATGTAAATCTTCAAGACGCTATTGAAAAACATGCTGATAACTTTCGTGCGCATAATATAGTGTTGAAAGTTCTAGGCGGACATGACTTGTGCACCGTTCTACGCAACCATCCGGATATTGTTCTTGAGTTTTTTGGACGAGAATGTGCAAACCATTTTTTTGGCGATACTGTCAGTCAGGATCTTCTTAACAAGCTTGATGGTGGGGAAATACAGAAAGTCAGATCGCAACTGCTGAGGGTCTACCAGGCGGGTTTTGAGCTGCTTGATAAAATCCCAGTCAATGCCCCAACGCCTTTTTCCGACCAGCCGATTGAACCCATTTCTCTACTCGAACGTTTCTCCGCACCTGATGTTTTGCTGAGAGAAAACATCAAGAATCATGCACCCGAAAAAAAAACTGCCGAAAAGAAGGTTCTTACGCATGATCAGCTGCCGATTGAAACGCACCCACAATTCCGGGGTGAAGAAAGCCGCCAGACTGAACAATACCGACGAGCACCGATTCTGAGCTGGTTATCGCAATCTGATCAGATTGCTGTTATTGGTCATGCTGGCACAGGAAAAAGCACTGTGCTGCGTTGTCTGGCGCTTGACCTGCTTGGGGAGCAGAATCATTTCACGCACGTGGCAAAAAAATGGGGACGCCATCTTCCCCTATTCATCTCATTCGCAAAGTGGGTGCGTCTAACGGAAGCGAATGGCGGTGTCGTGAGCATTAAAGCGTTAATCCGTGAAACATGGCAGCAGCAGTTGACGGCAAATTTGGTTGCTTTGATCGATAAGGCGATTGATGAAAACCGTGTGGTACTTTTTGTGGATGGTCTTGACGAGTGGGCTAATGAGCAAGCTGCTCGTACCACTCTTCAGGCGATGCTGACTGTTGTCTCAGCACATAACATTCCTGTTCTGGTCAGTGCCCGTCCCGGGGGGCTGACAACCATTGGGGGAATTCCAGATAACTGGAGTGTGGGCGTACTTGCGCCTTTATCGAAAAGGCAACAAACACAAATTGCCACCATCTGGTTCTCAAGAAACGTAGATCAACATCGCGATCCGGTTCAAAGTGCAGAGTCCGTACTCTGGCAGACAAACCGCTTTTTTGATGAGTTAAACAAGGGGCGAGGGCTGTCCACCTTAGCGGAAACACCACTACTGCTGTTGGGGCTTATTGCTCTTGCTATCCGTCAGTTGGTTCTGCCTATTAACAAAGTTCAAGCTCTTAGTCAGCTCACTGAACTTTTATTAGAACGCCACCCTCACAGTCGTGCAACCGCTGCGGGAGATGTCGTTCCGCGCTTTTCACATGCAGCTTCAAACGATGTGCGACGAGAAGCACTCGCCGCACTCGCTTTTAAAATCCGCTCTGAGGGTGGCGATGCAGGGTATCCCATTCATCTGGCCCGAAAATGCATTCAAACGTTTCTGACAGATCCTGAGGGGTTCAGCTATACGCAACGAGAAGCAATTGAAGTTGCTAATGAAATCTTGGCTGTGAACTCAGAAACCATGGGACTGCTGGTCGAAAAGGGACGTGCAGAAGTCGGATTTGTACACGCAAGCCTGGAAGAATACCTGGCATCAGTTCACATCCATGGCTGGCCCATTGAGCGTATTTTAGATTTTGTCCGGGCCAATGCTAGCCACTTTCGCTGGAGAAGTGTTTTTAGCGATTTGATTGCCAAAAATAACCGGCGATCTGAGGCAGAGAAAATCGTCAGAGTTATTGATGAGCCTGAACGTGATGCTGTCGGCGCACTGCAACGCCGTTTGCTACTTGCTAATGTTGCTTTTGGCGGCGCTGAAATAAACAAGCCAACTGCTCTCAGACTTGCTGAGCAAAGTTTCAGTATTATTACTGGTTCGGGCTGGATAGGCGAAAGGAATGCGCATCTTGTCGCTATGTTTGAGGGGGTTTATAACACAAATCTCAGAGAAAAAGCCTCTGCAGCTATCAGTACCTGGGGCATCAAAAGTGCTGATTACCTGCATAACTTCTATCACACTCTATCAGCATGGCCGCACTCAGATGAAACACTGAATATCCTTCAGCACGGTATGAAAGACGAAAACGTCTACAATGCACGGCCTGCTGCTCATGTTCTTGCTTTAAAATACGCCGGAGATGCTGTGGTAGAGGAATGGTTGCTATCACTATTTCGGGGTGATTCAGAATTAATGATAGTGGGGGTAGCGTTAGAGGCACTCGTGCTTGGTTGGCCAGAAAATAGTGCATTACCTGCGCTGATTTATTCTGCGTCAACCTCAAAAGACCCAC
>CAZXTH010000025.1:6998-9068 GCA_964643585.1 uncultured Pseudoalteromonadaceae bacterium | reverse complement strand
CACGCCTGCGGCTCAGCGCGATTTTTTGCAAAGTGAAACTATCTATACATGATGATCAAGACTTGGATGCATTGTTGGATTTGCTTTGTTGGTATAGCAGCCTTGATTATCACAACAGAGATCTCGCTGGATTATGCCTGATATTGGGGTGGAAGGATAATGAGTCAGTCATTAAAAAATGCCTAGATTCGTTTGATAATTCGTTAAGGAGAGATGAAGAGATTGAAAAAAACATAGCACAGCTATACCTCACAAACTGCAACGCAAAAAATAAAGGCGTCATTGCCTGGATTTTACGCGAACTGGAATCAAAACATCCCTTCCTGGCTCATTTCGGGCAGAATTGGGAATGGTTATTACGTTTTACTGAGGAAAATGCAGAGATCCGTGAAAAAGTCATTTCCACAATGTTGTCGGAACGGATGGAGCATCAAACACATGTGTTGAACCCCGTCCTCTGTGAAATAGAAGACCCACGAATCAAAAAACACCTGATAAATAAGGTAAAAACTGCCGAAGGAATTAGTATTTTCTGGTTTTTAAGCCCTTTGCTTTATAAGAGGAAGGCTGGTGACCACGAGGTGGATTCTCTTGTTCAAGAAATACTGCAATGGCCAGATGAAAAAAAACGACATATTGTCAGTTTATTCCCCAAAATGTTGGACAGGGAAGAATGTATTGAAGCTCTGATTAGTATTGCCAAGACTACGAATGGTGTCAGGGCAGATCTTCTCATGTCTGCTTTTACTCAACTGGATGTTGGTTCAGATGCTGATATCATTGACTTCCTAGTTACCCACTTTTTAGCTCAGCCAGACAATATGTACTCGGGATTTAACAATTTGCTGTTGATCTGTCCAGATGAGTCTAGATTAAAAGAATACGCGCTTTCAAAACTTGAAGCTCGTAATCCGCCCCTTGCACTGATAGCCTCTACTTATCACAAACTGCCTGAAGTCCGTTTGCAAATAACAAAACACGTAGGATCTCTTTCCGTTTCCATGCGCCATCAAATTATGGACTCTGCAGCCAGTGAATTTGATAGAAACGAGACTGCAGAAAAAATACTTAGCCGATATGACGATGAGGTTGATAGTCAGTTAAAAGTCGAAGGTGCAATAAAATACTATCAGGCATTATTACCCGCAAACGTGGAGCGTCAAACAATTATTGACCGTTTGATATCAGAAGCTCAGGTTGCAGCTCCGGATTTTGAAGTGCGCCATGCAGCTGCTTTTGCGGGACTAGTGAGTTACGGCGCTGTAAACGAGTTTGTTGGCCTCGAATGGAATAATAAGCCATTAGCTGTTTCACTGGGCGCATACAGAGGAGAATCCAAAGCCCTTTTAAGATTAGTCGCTGAGCATTGGGACGAAATTGATGTATGTTTTGATAAAACGTTTAGGTCTCGAATTCGAGACATAGATTCAGAAAGCCATTTCTGGTCTCTCATATCCCCATATGTTGGGGAGAGTGTGTCTTTACGAGAGCAGTTCATCAATTACTGTGAAAATTCATTTCAGGTCTTGAATGCCCAGACTTTACAGTCTCTTGCGAGGGAATTTCCAAAAAGTGATTTGCTTCAGAGGCACTGCTTATCAGCCATTCGAGCATTGGGAGAAGTAAAAACCAATGACTCATGGTCGCTATACCAAAGTTACTTCGAAGCTTCCTATATATTGCGTGACCAATTTCCAGGTACGCCTGAACTGACAGGTAAAATACTAAAAGTACTGCAGGATACTGATTTTAGACATGGTATTGCTGCTATGGCGATTTATGATCCTCACCATTCCAGCCTTGATAATCTTGTTGAAAAGGTTTTTCAAGAGGCAGAGTCTCAATCACTATTTGTGACGCCTATCATTCTTGGCTCAGCAAGATCTGATAGCCAGAAACTTGGCGGTATCGTCAAAAAAATGATTAACCGCCATGATCATGATCTGTGGGATTTTCAGGACAGAATTATTTCCCCGAAGCCATGCCGCGCCAGCGTTCGAAATCATCGACCAGCTTCATGAGCGTGGCTTTGACCTTCGGCTTCAATTCATCCGTCTGCGTCAAATCCGT
>CAZXTH010000025.1:0-6988 GCA_964643585.1 uncultured Pseudoalteromonadaceae bacterium | reverse complement strand
CAGGATGGGAAACGATGCGCATTTTGTTACATTGATGGGTGAATGGTTGGCATCTGTCCCCACTGAAAGTGAAATTTCGAGTTTTTCTCGTTATCTGGCGTCCTCAGGAAAACTTGACGAAGATACCCAGAAATTGTGTCGACATTATCTCAATGAGAGATATACCGCTTTCGGAATTCCGGCCAATGGTTACGATGCTCTCTCTGACTTCATAAGACCCGTCACACACTCCTTACTTGATGTGTTAGCAGCACCTGCACACTAAAAATATGGGATATGAGATGCTTAAAAAAGATAGAGTTCTCTTTCAATTTAGCTAAGTTAACCGACTAGTAATTTTTAAATCGCACCGCTCTGCGAATTGCAGAGCGGTGCGATGTGAGGGGTATTCATTAGTTGGCAGAACAACTGCGAACTTCCGATGCTCGCTATAGCAGCCAGCCAGATTAGGTCTAAACATTTTATAAATGTATTAGCTCAAACTTGATCTGATCGTTACCAGTTTTTCAGGGTGTTTGCCCGATCCTGGGCAGTGCTTTGACGAGCTTTTCAGCAGTAGGCGCATATTGGCCGAACCGGCTAGACACCGGAGCGGAGTAGGTGTCACGCGCTGCAGTTTGCCTATTTTTGCGAGATGGGAGAATGCTTGAGATACAGCTGACCGGCTTCCTAGATGCAGGAATTCTTTAGACGATATAATACCTTCCACGGAGAGAGATAGGGCTTCTTGAATAATGGTCTCTGGCAATGTAGTCATGGCCACCTCTCTATGTGAGAGGAGGTATGTGCCAGTTTCTGACATCGTAAAAGTAAAATAGCTCCCAGAGCTTGGGATTGGGGGCTGGGTTAAGGTTGGAATTGTTTGAAAAAACTGAGAGCTGGAGCGTTATGCAGGAATGTTTGGCGAGTACCAGCAAAGTATGCCTGCACACGCTTGAGAATGCTCCAATTTACGGCTAATTTCTTGGGACAAATTTGGGACAATTTTGCCGCTAAACCATGCCAATTCACGCCTATTTCATGCTCCGGCGTAGAATGCGGGTGTTTTATAATTGATTGTAATCTAAAGAAAAATATCAAATTTCTACCAGTGCTCACCATGATTAACCCCACAATGGGCGTGTGCGAGTCAAAGTCTTTATTATTCGTCATACAGATGTTCTAAGTTCCGGGCTGTTGACAGTGTAAAACCGGGGATTATAGCAGAAGTCTTTTGAAGCGTGTGATGGTTGGCTACAGGCAGTGAATATTTAGAAAAGTTGAAATTATCGTGGTTTTGTTACGATAATTGAAGTAAATATGCAGTGTTGGGATGCTTGGCTGGAACAATACTTTTTACATCTGCCGTAGTTATGTAAGCATTCAGGGATGAAAACCGCGTAAAAGTCATCGACATCGCAAAATACTTCCACATAACTATATGTATAGGCTCTCCGTATGATTGGCGTTTTTCTTGGGGGAAAGAGTCGATTATGTGGAGGGCCGTTAGTTCAAATTTTCTTATCTCGAGCTCAGGTTAATTATGATTGTGGGAAGTCGTCCTCTGTTGTCAAGGAAAAAAGTTATCACGGGAGCCGAGAATAGCACTTTCCATCTGTAATGCCATGTCAACACCAGATATGCGCCTTATTGAAGAAGCTGCCACAAACTGGGCATTAAGAGCTAATGCTATTACTTCTAGCCGCGTCAACTGCGTTTCTTTGTAGCGGTTGTCTACATAATCAGGAAAATTGCTCAGTGCGTTCAGTAGTAATGAATCGTCTCTGTGATTTATTTCTTGAGTCATTCTTTGTCCGAGCTTGCCTAAATCATGCCCAAATAGTTTTGGATTTTTTAAGTCTTTCTCGGGTATACCGAGATGTAAAAGGGTGCCCTTCATTGCTAACTCAGCAGTTAGACAAATAGGTTGAAGAACTGCGCTGCTTATTGTGCCAGATTGGGAAAGACTTTCAGCAACCAACTTCAGTTGTTCCACTGCAAGTCCCCACAAAGTTGAAACATTGTTATGCTGAGTATTGTGATCAATACCATAGACAAGGTCATGCATATCTGCATAAGCAAATGCAGATCTTACTGCAATCTTTTTATCGCGACGACACCATTCCTCCCATTCCTGATGGCTTGAAAAGCCTAATCCTTTATCAACAGTTATATTTACAGTCCCGTAAGTGACGCCAATAATGACTTTCCGGACACGATCAATTGATGCTACCAAGCCTGTCCCCATGCCTGGCCAAGTGAACTCAACTTCAGGAATCAACTGCACATACGCACGTTGAATTTGACTTACTTGAGGATGATCGAGCAAACCTATAGAAAACTGCTCGCCAAGAATCGCCATGGCTGCATGGAGTGGTCTAGCATGAAATGGAATGTTTTCCCGTGCAAAACGTTCATCCAGCGTAAGGATATCTTTATCTGTGAATTTGATCATGTAAACATCCCTGAATTGGTCGCGGTAGGAATGACCATTACTGACCATCCCTTATACACCTGCTCTGAAGAAATGCCGTCTATTTATATCTTTTTAAAGGATATGAAGTAAAGCTTGATATTTATGCCTTACAAGCTCAACCCGAAAATAATAAAGACTGAGACAGTAGGGCGGCTTGTTTTGGCAGGTGGATGATAGATATATTTTTTGAAAAAAATTAATTTACCGTAGTTTGGCTACGACTATGTTTGTTAATCTAAATTAACTTTTTTGAAAAAGTCTTGATAATCGTAGTATGACTACGACTAATTCAAATAAGTTAAATATGCTTTATACCCGGCTGATGCCGGGCATGCCGGTCACATCGGAGGATTTGGCGGCATTGGGCATCTCTGCTGATCTCGCTGTTCACTATGTTCGGGCGGGCTGGCTTACGCGTCTGGCGCGTGGGGTTTATTGCCGTCCAAACGACTCTCTTTCCCTGCATCCGAGTTTGTTGTTGTTGCAGCGCAAGCTGGAAGGGCTGCATGTTGGTGGAAAATCGGCTCTCGATTGGTATGGCGTTCGGCACTATGTAGCGCAGCAGCCAGTACTGCATTTATATGGCTGGACTACCGGTCAGCTACCGGAATGGTTTACCGAGCGTTTTCCTGCTGAGTATCGCCGCAAGCGTTTGTTCGATGAGAAGCCGGATTCCTTTTTATATGTGACTGCTTTTGAGAGGCGTGATGGCGCACCTCAGGTTTCTGTACCGGAGAGAGCGCTGCTGGAGTTGCTGAGTGAAGTCGGTGTACGGCAGTCGTTACAGGAAGCTCGCGAACTGGTTGAAAGCACCTACAGCTTGCGGGCCAGTGTGCTGCGCGAGCTGTTACAGCGGTGTACGAGCGTCAAGACTGTGCGCTTGTGCCTGCAACTGGGCAGGGAAGGTTCGTTGCCCTGGGTAAAGAAGCTCGATCCGGCAACCTTGCCAACGGGCAGTGACCAGCCCTGGGTATCCCGATCAGAGGAAGGCATTTTGGTGCTTAAATCATGAATGCTGTTTATCTTGAAACGGCTCGTCTGCTGACGCAGGTTGCGCCATTGGTATTTGTAGATGATACCTTCGCCTTGAAAGGCGGCACAGCGATCAATCTTTTTATACGCGATATGCCTCGTTTGTCGGTCGATCTGGACCTGGCTTTCCCGGACTATACCTTGCCGCGAGAGCAGGCGGATGAACTCGCATCCAGACTGGGTGATGTAGCTTCAGCTGCGCATGGGTAGTGTTTGGATAAGGATGATTTCTTTAGCTTTTGTATGAGGGAGTATATGGATTCGAGAAGAAAAAGACTCTCACATACCTTACCTAATCAGGTGCAGATTCTGCCTGATGCAGAAATGCAATTGCAAGCTGTGTATCAGGAAAAAAGCCTGTTCTGCCACGTAGGATGAGTTGCTGCAATGCTTATAGGGAAGGTTTTTCTGTCCGGAAGAGTGCTGCCTGACCATATAGTTGGTCATTGTTGTATAGCTGCCAGACATAGCCATCATAAAGCATAAATGTTTGCCCTTGGCTATTTATGCGTGGGCCACTATACGCAGCAATACCTCGCTGACTTACGGTATCCAGTAGCTGTTGCCGTTCAGCCTGGTCAGTTGCGGCTGCGCTAAAACGTGAAGGCATTCCCAGCAGTTGCTTTATGGCGTAACCAAAACTTTGGCAGGCATGGTGATTAGCGTAAATAAAAACAGGATCGCTGCTGGTATTATGAGCCAGCAAACCGTAGGTGGCTTGCTGGTGAATCCATTCCTGCCGGGAGGTTATTCCGGCAGGAACAGGCAACAGTTCACCCGTATAACGCTGATAATTCTGTTCAATCAGTGCTAACTGGCGGTACAGATCTGTTGTTATCATAAATTAGCTACCCGTGGGTTTTGACCAATAATCTGTCTTGGATCTACCGGTACTTCAACCAGCAATGAACGTGTCTTATTTAAACTGAGGTTTAATATCTCATCTATATTAGACAGATCCGGAGCCAATCTGGCTGATAGCCAGCCTGATGCTTGTGCAATCTGACAGTAATCTATTGGGGTTACTGTGGCATGCCACCGGGATTCGTCGGTATCAGGCAAGATTTGTGTAAGCCCTTGTTCAACAATAGCAAAGCTGGCGTTGTTCAGTACAAATAGTGTTAAACCAAGATCTGTGGCTTCAGGCAAAGAGCCTGCAAACAAACGGAAGCAACCGTCGCCCGTGAAGGCAAAAACCTGTGCTCCTGGTGCTGCCAGTTTTGCACCTGCAGCTGCGCCAAAAGCGCCACCCATTGCAGACCCTCTGTACAGCGTGTAAAAACGGATATTCTGGCTAGGGCGTTGTGTCACATACTGGCGGTCTTTATAAGCCTGGCAGACATCATCAAAACCGATAGAGTTTTCTGGCCACCACTTATCCAGAATCTGGTACAGCCAAATCAGATTGACATGATTTTCAGCAGGAGATACCGGTTCTCTGGTATTTAGCTGTGATGGTGCAGCAGGTACTGTAAGATTTCTGAAAGGCTCTTGCTGATGTTGTTGTAAAAGTTGCCGGATAAATTCATCCGGGGGCATTACTATATGGCAATAATTACCGTCAGCTAGGTGCTGGTAGCTATTGTTAACGGTTGCATAGGGTTGGTGGATATTGGTACAGAAGAAAGTATAACCAGCCGTAAAGTTTGCCAGATTGGTTGTGTATTCGTCAGGACAAGCCCCAAGTATTAACAGTACATCCTGCTCGCCAAGTTGCAAATAGTGTTGCCGGGCTATGTCATTACCACCAAAACCAAGGTAACCATATCCATAAGGATTATCGCGCTCAGCCGCATTTGCCCCGTTTATACTCCAGAGAATTGCAGGTTTGATAGCATGCGATAATTCAGTCAGCAACGAACTGGCCTGAGGGTAACGGGCTAGTTCTTCACCCACTAGTATTGTCACTCTACGGCCTTTAACCGCGGTAATGAACTGGCTGAGTATCTGTTTTGCAGCTACAGGCTGTTGGGGATATGTGAGTAGTGATTTTGCTGGGGCTGATGGTACTTTTTCTGACAGTATTTCATGCATGACCAGAAATATAACGGGTTTAGCATTGTCCAGACAGCATTTTGCCTTAGCAAGCTGAGTGGTAAGTGTCGATATATCATCCAGTAAAAAAGTATTATCAGGGTATCCGGCCTGCAAGCGTGCAGTAAGGTTAGTGCCGCTTGCATAAGTATCTTGCAGTGGTGCTTTGTTTTCACTGTGTCCGGCACATAATGGAACCAGATAAACCGCTGGAATGTCATGTAGTTTTGCATCAATCAATCCGCATAACAGCAAGTCTGTAGCTGCTCCGGTGGTAGCAATTGCTGCTGCTGGTTTACCTGATGCGAGATAATGCCCTAAGGGTACGAACCCGGCACTGTATTCCCCCAGGCAGTAAAAAGCAGGTTTTTCTCCGGTTGTCGTATGGTAGGGGCTTATATGTTTCAAAAAGTGGATGATTCCGCCACCTGTTACACCGGTATAAAGCTCAATCCCCCAGGATTTCAGCGTTTCAATCAGCACTTCATATCCGGTTTTATCCGTTGATATTGGAGTGTGATGGGAAGACATTGGTAATTGAATACTTTTGTTCATCATGCTTTCCTCAATACTGGGATTATTTGAAAAAAGCATGTTTTGTTAACCCATCTCAGGGCCTTGTGCTCATGTTTTACCTGGGAACGGATTTTTGGTTCCGAAAGCCTGTAAGCGCAGAAAAACATTCCGTATCTTTTTTCAGACTTACTGGCAATTACCCTGAGCAATAACGCTGTCATCAAATTTAGCATTTTATGCTCCTGTGGCAACTCAATGTATTGGTTCACTCAGAGCCTAACAGTGTTTTCGGTTAACATAAGTTAAATTTATTGTTTATTTAAAATTTATATATTTTTTATATGTTTTATTTCAGAAAAATGTGACGTGCAAGGAACAGGGTTTACCCTTGCTCACTTTTTAGCTATGACGGCATAATAGTGAAAGATAATTTTCTGATGGATTAAATATGACAGCAGAAACAGACAGTTTGGTTCTTGCAGCAGAGCTGGGGCAGTTATTACAGCAGAGAAAATGGACAGTTACCACCGCTGAGTCTTGTACCGGAGGTGGCGTTGCTTATTTCTTAACGGCAATACCAGGCAGTTCAGCTTATGTAGATCGCAGTTTTGTTACTTACAGCAATAAAGCCAAACAACAGTTACTGGGTGTGAAAAGTGCTACTTTGTTGCAGTTTGGTGCTGTCAGCGAAGAAACGGTAAAAGAAATGGCAGAAGGTGCCGCCAGAGTGGCCTCTGCTGATCTGGCTATTGCAGTGTCCGGTATTGCCGGGCCGGATGGCGGCTCGGTGTATAAGCCGGTTGGCACGGTTTGCTTCGGATTTTATGTTGATGGTAATGTCGTCAGTTCCCGCTTTCATTTTCATGGCGATCGCCAGCATGTCCGTGAGCAAGCTATCAATCATGCCTTGCAGCAAAGCATCTTATTATTGACAGCCTTATCAAATTAGAC
>CAZXTH010000024.1:13451-17564 GCA_964643585.1 uncultured Pseudoalteromonadaceae bacterium | reverse complement strand
GGCAGTCAGCCACAACCTTGTCAGGTGGTGAAGCGCAGCGGGTCAAACTGGCACGTGAACTAAGTAAGCGCGATACCGGCCAGACCTTGTATATTCTGGACGAACCAACCACCGGCCTGCACTTCTACGATATCCAGCAACTGCTGAACGTACTGCACCGCCTGCGCGATCATGGCAATAGTATTGTGGTGATCGAACATAACCTGGACGTGATAAAAACTGCCGACTGGATCGTAGACCTAGGCCCGGAAGGCGGCAGCGGCGGCGGTGAAATCCTGATTGCCGGTACACCAGAGCAGGTAGCCGACTGCAAGAAATCGTATACCGGGAAATATTTAAAGCCGTTGTTAGGGTAACCCAAAGAGATTATACAGAGGCTATTTAGTTGCCGGAGGACTAACAATAGACACCAAATGCCGATTACCGTGAGGCATTAAAGGAAGTCGAGCAGCTAATGATAGCAGCACCATACACACCTAAAGATGGAAAATTGGATGTAATGGTTACGCTGGTTGAGACCTATAGAACCAGACTCTTTCCAATGGCACTGCCAGGTCCGGTTGAGGCTAATTTGGTTTAAGGTGGTGGCAGTTCATTAAAGGAGTTGCCACCGATCAACCAGTCTGTAATCAAAGTAGTTAGTTGTTCCATTTTGTATCTGGTCTTTCCTTTTAATGCGCACTCCCAAATCAGTAGTACGCGCCAGCCAAGTTCCCTCAGTTTATCCTGTACTGCGTCATCGTGTGCTCTATTGGCACTAATTTTTTTCACCCACCACTCTGTCCGGCTTTTCGGCCAGTGAAACATGTCGCATTGATGCTGATGCCAGAAACAACCCTGTACAAGAATAACAGCTTTATACTTAGCGAAAACCAGATCCGGCTTACCCGGTAAGTTGGCCAAATGCAACCTGTAGCGAAAACCAGCTTTGTGCAATGCTCTACGCACAATCATTTCTGGTCTTGTATTCCTGCCTTTTATGGCTGCCATGTTTTTACTTCTGATTGCTGTCGAATGGACATCTGTCATGATATTTGCCAGCTTTGTATCTTGTAAACCATCCTTGGATTATAAGTAAAATTGTAGTATAGATTGTTTCTAAATTAGGTGTTAGGTTATTGCTTAGTGTCTGATAGTGAGCAATGATTTTTTCTACCAATTATGTTTAGCTGTTTACTTTAAAGAGATACTCAGCTCCGGATTGATGGTTATTCAACGATAATTTTTTATTTTAGCAGAACTTCCGGAGTTAAAAATGGGTTTTGAAGCTAAGGTTTTGAGATGAGAAATGAGCTGTAATAGTGATTCACAATATTTAGTAAGAGAAGTTCACGCAGCGCCTTATGCTTCTTCACTTATTGAAGGGCACAGAGATTTTGGCTATAGTCTCGAAACCGCACTTGCCGATATTGTAGACAACTCAATTACCGCCGGAGCATCAGAGATACGGCTAACTGCCATCACTTCATCTGATTTGCCTTATATAGCGATAGTAGATAATGGTTTCGGCATGACCGAGTCTGAGCTTATAGAGGCGATGAAACTCGGAGCTAGAAATCCTACTCATAAGAGAGTAAGGAAAGACTTAGGCCGCTTCGGGCTAGGCTTGAAAAGTGCCAGCTTCTCGCAGTGCAGGCAACTCACCGTCATCAGCCGTAAAGAAAACAGCATTACGTGTGCACGCTGGGACCTTGACCTTGTAGCAATTAGAAATGACTGGTCTTTAACCGTCATTGGCAATCCTGATAAGTTACCGCAATACTCGTTATTACCTGTACATGGTACTGCCGTAATATGGGAAAAGCTCGACCGACTTCTTGGTGACAAGAGCCTGCAACAGGCTAAATCTATTGAACACGCTAACGCTGAACTGGTGAAAGCCGAACACCACCTGTGCCAGGTCTTTCACCGTTTCTTGGAAGGCTCTAAACCTAAAGTTTCTTTGTATCTTAACGAACGGAAACTTAAACCACTTGATCCTTTGTGTGGCGATCACCCTGCAACACAGAAAGATCCAGAAGAGATAATTCCACTGAGTAAAGGCGATGTCAGAATCCGCTGTCATACACTGCCGCATCACAGAAAAATGGATTCTGAAACATGGAATGAACTTGCCGGGCCTGAAGGATATGTTAAATCCCAAGGACTTTATATTTACAGAGAAGATAGGCTAATTATTGCTGGTGGCTGGCTTGGCCTGACCAGGCAATCAGAGCTGACTAAACTGTGCCGCATCGCTATTGATATTCCCAACACAATGGATGCAGATTGGAAGATCGACGTTAAAAAAGCCTCTGCACAGTTACCTCCTCTGGTGCGTGAGCGATTAAAACGGATTATTGAGCGCTTTGTCGGTACGTCAAAGCGTACCTATACCGCAAGGGGAAAGAAACTCGTCGATGAAGAGCTACACCCTTTGTGGAACCGAATTCAGGCAAATGACCAAATAAGTTTCATGCCAAATCTTGAGCATCCTGTATTTACATCTTACGCCGGGCAATTACCAGAAAATCTCAGAGAAGGTTTTTTCCGGTGTTTGCGCCTGGTAGGTTCCGGCTTACCAATAGATACGCTTCACACAGAACTTGTAGGGAATGCTGAAGCAGTTGTATCAGCCTCAGCTGAAACAGAAGACTTAAAAAATCTGGTTCATTCACTTGCGAATACTTTTCTTGAAAATGGAGTGGCCCCTGATTCGCTTCCAGATGTCATGCAAGCAAATCCTTACCTTCGCGAAAACTGGGAAATAGTAACCAACATACTTTTTGAATTTTTAGGAACGGAAAAATGAATTCAACTTTTGACACCATTAGAAACATGGTTGAAATGGGTTTATTCAGTCAGCCAAGAAAAACTGAGTCTGAACTAAGAGACTTTATTCGCAGTGTTGCAACTGTGTTCCCTCCCGGCCTGATTGAAGAAGAACTTGAGCAACTTGCCCGGGATATTGAATTCAAACAGGGCATTAAAGCAGGTCTGGGCGCGATAGTTGATGGTAAGGGCTTTGTACCTTGGCTTGATGAAGAAAAAGCATCTATAGAGCCATATTACTGGGAACGTTATAAAAAACTTCTCCTACAAAATGGGCTGCCTAGAGATGTCGTCATTGATACAAATGTCGTAACTGACAAAATTCTCGGTAGACTTGGGAATCCCAATAAACATGTTCCTTGGGATCGCCGGGGAATGGTGGTTGGTCACGTACAAAGTGGCAAAACTGCCAACTACACGGGTCTAATTTGTAAAGCAGCGGATGCAGGATACAGATTAATAATTGTCATTGCCGGCATACATAATAATTTACGCAACCAAACACAAGCCCGGATAGACGAAGGTTTTATTGGTCGTGATACTGGTAAAAGCCAAGAGAAAAAGACTGGAGCAGCAAAGCATATTATTGGCGTTGGTCATTTTGATAATAATAGAACTCCTGTAAGTCTCACAAATACTTTGCGCGACTTTAACAAGTCATCAGCGTCTACTAATACAAGTGAAATTGATTCATATAAAGTGCCGGTTGTGCTAGTGATCAAAAAGAACCATAAAACTTTGGAGAATCTAATTGAGTGGTTAGGAGATAATAGTGCTAAAGGCGATCGAGAAATGATTGATCAGCCTATGTTATTGATTGATGATGAGGCAGATAACGCTTCCATAAACACTAAGTACGGGAAAAAGCTTGTAACTAAAATTAATGGACAAATACGTGACCTTTTGAACTTGTTTCACAGGAGTTGCTACGTAGGTTACACAGCTACACCATTTGCAAATATCTTTATAGATCCTGATCAGGATGACGAAATGTTCAACGAGGATTTATTTCCTCGTGATTTTATTATAGGCCTTGGCGCACCCTCTAATTATTTTGGTCCCAATAGGATATTTATTGAAGGAGTTGATGAGAATAAATCAGTATGGATTAGACATATTGATGACAATGAACCTGTTTTTCCGGTGACACATAAGATTGATCACCCTTTCGATTCTATACCAGCCTCATTAGCAAAAGCTTTGCGTGTTTTTTTATTATCAAGAGTTATACGAAACTTAAGAGGACAAAAAAAATCGCATTGCTCAATGTTAGTTAATGCGAGTCGTTTTACGACTGTACAA
>CAZXTH010000024.1:0-13441 GCA_964643585.1 uncultured Pseudoalteromonadaceae bacterium | reverse complement strand
CCTTGTACAGTCGTAAAACGACTGTACAAGGTCGGATACGTAACAGGCTCCATGAAGAGCTCGAACGTATTCAGAATGCAGTAAGAATTAACGCAAGCTTGGGCCCATCGGCGCTAAAAAACAAAGAAATAGCATCACTCTATGAGGTTTGGGAAAGCGAATATAAAAATCACACCCCTGATTGGGACATAGTTCAATCAGAACTTCTTGATGCGATAGCCTCTGCAAAAGTTGTCGAGGTAAACAGCAAAGAAAATAATCTTAAATACTCTGAATCAGGTGAGCGTGGTCAGACTGTTGTAGCTATCGGTGGTTTTTCATTGTCACGTGGTTTAACCCTCGAAGGGTTGACTGTAACTTGGTTTCTTCGAAATACAATGATGTACGATACATTGATGCAAATGGGCCGATGGTTTGGCTATCGTCCAAATTACGAAGACCTTTGTAGGATATGGATGCCAAAAAAGGCAGCTCAATGGTATACATTCATAGCTAATTCAACTGAGGAATTACACGAAGAACTTCGTATGATGGATGAAGTTGGTGCAACGCCAAGGCAATTTGGCTTGGCAGTAAGAAGTCATCCTGCGTCATTGTTGATAACAGCACGAAATAAAATGGGGTCAGGTAAAAAAATTACGGCACTAATTGGCCTTTCAAACCAATTTATAGAGACTGCCAGAGTAAGCATTACAGCAAGCGATCGGGATAGCAATCTCAAAACAGCTCAGAAATTGATAACAAAATTAGATTTAACAAAACGTACTGAAAAACAGTGGGGGCACTTGTTCAAAGGTATACCGGTCGACTTAATAGATGAGTTCTTGGCAAGTTGGCAAAATCATGAGCAGAGTAAAACAACAGATCCTGCGGCGATCAGAAGTTACATTAGAGCCCGAAAATACGATGAGCTAAAAACTTGGGACGTGTTAATTGTTAGCCTTCAGCAGGGTGAACAAGACTGTACTCTAGGAACCCCAGTTGTCCCCATAAACAGATTCGTAGATCTAGACGATTTGAAAGAAAATTACGTTTCCTTTAGTGGTGCAGGCATGAGAGTAGCATCGCGAGGAATCGAAAAAGCTGGCGTTGATAATACAAAAGCTCTTGAAGCAGAGAACGTTTACCGGGAAAGAGAAAATAAGACAGATATTGAACGTGTAAATTACCCCGATCGCATATATCGAAGAGTTAGAGATCATGGGTTATTCATTCTTTATTACGTAAAAGCGAGGGCCCCTGCTGGCCAAGAGAATGATGACCGAGTAAAGCTTATACCTGCTTTTCCTATAGTTGCGTGGGGAATAAGCCTACCAGTATCAGCCAGACCCCAAGAAAAAGTCGAATACGTTGTTAATACCAAAAAATATAAGGAATTATTTGGTGAGGAGGATGAAGACGATGAATTGGAAGCTGAGCTTGAAAGCTGACAATCCTTGGAACGAACTCGATCCAGATGATGCCCGTCGGGTAAGCGCGAATGGAAAGTACGACTTTTTCTGGGTAGCGCCAGCAGCCGGAATTCCCGGTTTGATGCTGCGGTTACCAGAAAAGCCTGATCAGCCACCCCGCTTGCCAAAACTAAAAAACTTAACTGTATCTTTCAGGTCTGTCGGTGCTGGATTTGCATTTGTGTTGAGTTTGAAAGAACCCAATCAAATAGACTTATTCGAGACACTTTGCCGGGATGTTGTTAATGCCGGTGAGGCAGCTGAAAGTCTGAATGATGCGCTACTAAGGTCAATTCAAAGAACATACTGTTGGCACCACTTGATGCGCGGTGGCCGCCCAAATGGATTAACTCTGGAAGAACAGCGTGGTTTGGTTGGTGAACTGGCTTTTTTAAGGACGCTGGTAGCGAATATCGGGCCTGACATGGCAATCGAAGGATGGACAGGCCCCAGTGGTGCAGCCCGTGACTTTGAATTTATTAATACCTGCATTGAAGTGAAAACGAAGCGTATAGCTGCGAAACCTTATATATCAATTTCGTCCGCCGACCAGTTAGCCGACATAAAAGATTGCTGCCTTTTTCTGAATGTACAGAATGTGGCATCAGCAGTTAGCCCGGATGGTTTAACTTTGCATGATCATGTTGCGATGACTTCAAAGCTGTTCCAAAACTCTACCAATGCCTTCGATAAATGGGAAGATGCTATTTATTCAACCGGATATGACCCGGCAAATGACTATGAGGAACGACGCTGGCACCTGTTTACAGATGAAATGTATGAAGTTAAAGATGGCTTCCCACGCATTACCACTCCGCTATTACCTGGTGTGGAAATGGTCCGGTATTCAATTGCTCTTGACGCTTGCAGTGAATATAAAACAGATATAGATCCAACAAACCTGATTCTGGGGAGTGATGGTAATGAGTGAATTGATCGAGTTTCATCAGGAGCTGATTGCTGATACTCAGGGAGATGCTGATGTCCAGGGCTTGATTACTGCAGAAGCTTTTTTCGAGAAGATTACAGATTTACTCACAGAAACTGGTGAAATTGATGAGGCAAGCAGAGCTTACTATGAAGGCTCGTTAGGCAGATATACTGTGCGGGTTGATGGTTACGGTGGCGATCCTGCTGAAAACGCTAACATTCTTACATTAATTCTTTGCGACTTTACAGTTGGCAGTGAAATTAGAGGGATTAATAAGGCAGAAGTAGAAAGCTTGCAAAGAAAACTGTATCGCTTTCTTGAAGCTAGCTTGAATACGGAGTTCAGATACTCACTGGAAGAGAGCAGCAACGGCTTTGGCCTCGCACAAATGATTAGCGTAAGGTGGCATAGCATAGAAAAAATCAAATTTATTGTGGCGACTAACGCTAGTTTTAATGCGAGATCTGACGCCGAACCCCTTGATCCAATAGATGATAAACCTATTAGCTTGAGTGTTTGGGATCTAAAACGGCTTAAGCAATTCATCGAACAAGGTCAGGCAAGAGCTGACCTGGTAATCAACTTTGAGGATGATTTTGGCGGCAGCGTTCCTCTTCTCAGAGCTTCTGCCGGTAATGACACACTCGAGAGTTATCTGGCTGTTATACCTGGTTGGCAGCTGGCCGACATTTATGAAAAATGGGGCCCCCGACTTTTGGAAGCAAACGTCAGGAGCTTTCTCCAGGCAAGAGGTAAAGTAAATCAGGGAATAAGAAATACTATCAGAGATGAACCGCACATGTTCTTTGCATATAACAACGGTTTGAGTGCAACAGCTGATGACATTAGGGTTGTAAAGACCGGGCAGGGATTAGCGCTTTCTCACGCAGACAATCTGCAAATTGTTAATGGCGGACAGACGACAGCTTCACTTCATGCTGCCCGTAAGATGTTTGATAAGCAACTGGAAAACATCCACGTTCAAATGAAACTCACAATAGTCCCTCGCGAACTATCTGAGAAAGTTGTGCCGCGCATTTCTGAGTATGCAAATAATCAAAACAAGGTGAATGCGGCAGATTTCTTTGCTAATCATCCATTTCATGTGAAAGTTGAAGAATATTCCCGGAAACTTCTTGCCCCGGCAGGAGATAAAGGATATCGGGAAACAAAATGGTTCTATGAACGTGCACGTGGGCAATATGCCGACGAGAGGGGACGAAGAACCATTGCTGAAAAAAAGAAATTTGACGCTGAGTTTCCTAAGAATCAATTTTTTACCAAAACTGATCTGGCAAAGATTGAGAATACCTTTGCTTGCTTACCTCATATTGTAAGCCTTGGTGCCCAGAAAAATTTTACAGAGTTTGCGAAAAGCATTGGTAAAGTTTGGGGAGGTAACGGTTCTTCATTCGACGAATTGTGGTTCAAACGTTTGATCGGAAAAACTATCTTGTTCCGGGCGATGGAAAAGCTGGTTTCAAACGCAGCCTGGTACGCAGGCGGCTACCGGGCAAATATCGTTACTTATGGCATCTCAAAAGTGGTTTTTGATTTAGCTAAATTGGGTAAAGCGATAGACCTTGATTTGATATGGAAAACGCAAGATCTGACACTTAATCTGACGCACGCATTACTCGAAGCTGGTGAAATCGCTCAGGAAGTGATTATAAGCCCACCAAAAGGCATTCAAAATGCCAGTGAGTGGGCAAAGAAAGAGCTCTGCTGGAAGTGGGTTGCTGAAAAAGAAATGTCATATCTACTAAAGCCAGACACCATCAGCATTTCACAGGAAGCTGCAAATAGCCGGGAAAAAGATGCCAGGCAAGCCGCTACTCTTGATCAAAGCATTAATGCTGAGATTGAAGTTTATAAGCTTGGTAGTACCTTCTGGAATTCAGCACTACAGTGGGCAAATAGCAAAGATTTATTAAGTCTCAAAGAGCAAGGAGTTCTGGAAATCTGTGCAGCAATACCTAGGAAAATGCCATCTGATAAGCAATGCAGCATCGCTTTGGCTGCGCTCAACAGACTGAGAGAAATGGGTTTCGGGAACTAATCCTCTTGCACTGAAAGATACTCATAAACGATAGCTGCAATTTGATTCGCAAGGTACGGTGGCACTGCATTGCCTACCTGATGAAACTGTTCTGTTCTGGGCCCCTGAAAGAAGTAGTTATCCGGAAACGTCTGCAACCGGGCAGCCTCCCGCACTGTGAGGCTGCGACATTGTGCAGGGTCATAATGAATAAAATAATGGCCATCTTTTGAGATATGGCTGGTTATTGTGGTTGATGGGCCTTGACGTGTTTGAACTCTGAAACGGTCTGAGAATTTGCCGCTGGTCCAGTTTTTATGGGCAGGGGCTAAGCCTGGCAGCATAAATTCTGCATGTCCTTTTGGCGATTTACTTCTCAGCTCAGCAAAAACGGAGGCGTAGGCATAACGACCTAAATCATCGATGCGGTGTGAGCGGCTTTCATGGTTTAGCCATACTGAAAGGTTCTTATCCATCAACCAAGTATCTAATTGTTCAGAACCTGTTTCAGCATCATATTTTTTGGGGTATATGTTTGCACCGTAATCGGAACATTCTGGCAATTCAACTGCTGCTCTCCTCAAACCTGTAGCAATATCTTGCATAGCATAACCATCTGCACTGCTAGCTAATTCATTCAATAACTTGCTTACATTGCCAGACCATAGCTTTGGAGAGTCAGGTTGTTTGCTTAAACGGCTTCGAAGTTTTGGTAAGACGTCAATTGCGTCTTCAACACTTACCATTGCTTGTTGGATAAGGTTAGGTATAGGACCGATAACTTGATCTTCCCGTACACCTATCAGAATCACACGATGACGAGCTTGTGGAATACCATAGTCTTCAGCCTTAATGATGAAAGAGTTAGCGTCTAACTTGGTAGGATCATCACCGGCCGAAAAAGATTGTTCCGACACCATAGAAAATATTTTATATCTCACACCGTCCGAAACGCCTTCAATTACCCGTTCCGGGCAAGCGAGGTCGCACAATATCTCATGGAAAATAAGACTGCCATTCACTTTGGCAGACAATAGCCCTTTAACATTTTCCATGACAAAAAGAGCTGGTTTGTATCTTTGGATAATACGAAGGTATTCTTTATAGAGAAAATGTCTGGGATCTGCTTCAGCCTTATAGTCAGCAATACCACGGTTTCGTGCACGACCGACTAATGAATAGGCTTGACACGGAGGCCCGCCAATCAATACCCAAGGAGTACTCTTATCGGGTTCATTTCCTAAAGCCTCAGTGATTGCCTGGTCTAAGCCTGAATTACCTTCTTCAGTGCCTAACTCTATACATAACGCTTCTTTGCCAGCTTGTTTCCATAAATCTTCAGTAGCATCGCTATAAGGCACAGTAGTGTCACCATGGCAATATGCGTAATAGTCCAATAGCAAAGCTGGTCGCTCAGAACGCAATAAGCGATAAAATGCACGTAAACGTAAGGTAAGATGAGCCACAGGATCTTTTTCAGCAGATACAATTATATGAAACGATTTGCCGTCGTTTAATGCAGAAAAGCCTTCACCTAAACCACCAGGTCCAGCGAATAGATCAACAACAGGAATGGAGTTCCGTTTCATACACCTTCAAAAACTTGTTTCTGCAGGACAACCAAGTACTGAATTATATTCAGGTAGATTGTGAGTTAACAGCTTTAAACCTCAATTAGCTAATAAGAATTAGGAGTCAGTACCAGAACTGTCCAATATATGAGCCATATATTGTAGCAATAATTCACACTGGCAACGGAAAGTGATCTTCAACCAAAAACTGCTCCAGCTTAAACTGGTATACGCGGCTGTCTTCCTGTTGTTTAAACAGTACCTGCTCAGCACTAAGCTCACATAACCACTGGCTCTGGCTTGCAGGCTTGGTTGCGGCAAATGCTGCCGGGGAAAATAGCGCGACACAAAGGCGCTGTTTGCTGTCTCTGGCTGAACAATATTCAAAGGCTTCCACACCGGACGCGCGCATAGCCGAGCCAAGCAAACGGGTTTGCTGATAATCCGTTTTGCAGGTTAACGTTGTGCTGTATTGTGAGAAAGGAAGCTGCTGCAGGCATATTCCTTTATTAGTACGATAACCGGCACTAAACAAAGTATGCTGTGACCGCAACAAGGGTTTGGGTGGTGGAGCATCTATCGACTGCCAGAATACAAAACGGTAATAGGCTGATTCAGCCAGTGTGACCTCCACAGAGCAACCACCATAGAAAAGAGCAGGTTCATAGACAGCTCCAAAACGCGAACCCCAGGGTAATGGCGGATAACGAAAAGGCGTTTTTAACAGATAATGCAATGCGGCTGTCTCTGGTGGGCAAAGCGGTTTTACCTGCTCCAGCATCTGTTCAAGTAATGCCTGCTCCGCCAGCGTATCTACATAACCCAGTGTCGCAACCTGTACCTGGCTTTCCACCATCCGGAATAGCCGCCCTTTAACAGGGGTAATATGCTGCTCTCCCTGGCAACGCTGCCACACGGTCATACTTTGCCCCGGCTGCCATCAGCAAATTGCAATACCTGCATCAGCCCTTGGATGCTCTGGATTTGTTGCGCCGGAACTCCCCCGGTAATCCGGTTTGGTGAATGCATAAAATGACGTATCCAGTCACTATCACCACCGGATAACGCAAATACAGCCCGGGCCAGCCGAATTAATAATAATGCCAGTTCACCTTGTTTGGATGCCGGGTCAAGTGATAAATGCTGTTTCATCCGGCTTACCGCAGTACGGTGAATACCCAGTACGGCAGCCAGTTCCGCCTGTTTTAATCCCAACTGCTCAGACGCCCGCAAAACAGCCTTAGCCAACACCATATCAGGTTGAGGGTTAAGTTGCAGAAGTGCTGTCATTCTTCCTCCAACATTGTGCAATTAACACTAATTATAGGATAAATGTGCAAATCACACACCACAAAGAATAGAAAATATACAGAGCCCTTTCAATCAATCTGCAAACAACCCGGTGCTGGCTTTTTAAACAACAGCGTATTTGCTAAAATAGCATCGCTTTTATAACAGGAGGCCATATGGCAACAAAACAAAGCCAGCCGCTGCATGAACACCAACGCGGCACTATCACCGATAACACATTAAAAGCTGTTGTCACCAGCAAACTCTTTACCACCAGAGTGGTAAAAGCGAAAAAGGGCAAAGGTTCCTACTCACGAAAAGGGCGTAACTCGAAAGATTACGCCCTTGTTGTTTATTGCAGAGGAGAAGCAGCGAGCTTAATTCTTTAAAAAATAATCAAATGTGATTATCTTATTGTTTAACAATACTGCCATCTACAGGGTTAAAGAGAATCTCTACCTTTTGCTGGGATGCATTCTGCCCATTCACCTGATAACAGTTTCCTTCGGTAATTTTGAAAGTATCAATCTGGTAACCTTCAGCCCGCAGACGTTCCTGAAATACGCCTTGTGCTATCCAGGTATTTTCAGGTTCGATAGTGCATTCTGTTACCTGCCTTGTGCCACAGGCTGACAATGTAATCGCCGCAAGAATACCTGCAGAAATTCTGATTACCTTCATGTTCAAACGCTCCTGTTATTAAATCATGCCGGTGTCCATCAACTGGCATATTGCCAGCCCGGTAATTTTACTATGAAGTAACAACTTAAGCGTATCAGAGACTTAATTTAAAACAACCATTGTTTATAATTTACAGTTTTAAAATAAAGTATTTAAGTCATACCAGCTTTACATCATGAAATAACCAATAACACAAATAAGTCTTGTTAACTTTTGGTGCGATCGCTATGTTTACTCTGATGATGTAATGTCGCTCTGAAATATAAGGATCTGAAATGAAAATTGTTCTGGCAATGCTGTCTCTTGCAGCTTTCTTTTTTAATGCAATGGCAATAGCCGCTCCACTGACTTTTGGCGGTGTTGTTGATAAAACACAAATTACTCCGGTTGCAGATATTATTGCGCAGCCAGCTGTTTATGTAGAAAAGCCGGTAACAATTGAAGGGCAGATACAGGCTGTTTGCCAGAAACGTGGTTGCTGGATGACACTGGCTACAGCAGAAAACGCACCAACATTCAGGGTTAAAGTCCGGGATGGTGATATGGAGTTTCCGGTCAGCAGTATCGGAAAAACAGCTTATGCAACCGGTTCAGTGACAGCAATGAAGCTTAACATGGCAGCTACCATTGATTACTACGAAGAGCAGGCTGAAAAACGTGGTGAGAAGTTTGATCCGGAAACGGTAAAAGAGCCACTGACGTTCTATCAGTTTACGCCGGTAGCTGTCGAAATAAGCGAATAACCATTAATAGCTTTTAATTTCAGCAATCAGTGCTGCAAGATAGCTGATTTTTTCATTGGTCAGCTGGCGATAGTCAAAATATGGGCAAACCAGCAAGCGCTGATTCTTATCAATAGCAAACTCATGATTCAGCCAGTTAAGCTGGCTGTTCAGCCCCTGTGCAACTAATGCTTTAGCATAAGTACGGCCGGCAATAATGTGTATAGTATCGGTAGCGGGTTCCAGTACTGGCGGGCTGAATAACAATGAAGTTGCGCTGTTTTGTTGCAGGAGTTGTTGATCCCGTAGCTGTTGCCAGCTAGCGGCCTGAGTCTGGAAAGAAAATAGTGATGGATTCAGGGAAAACAGTAATTTTGCATAAACATTAAACAGCTTTCGCCAGCCATTGCCACAATGGCTGTTTATAATATCAATCCCGGCAGGTTGTAATGCTTTCACATAATCCAGATCCAGATACTCTGGCATGGGCGGCCTGTTTGCTACATAAACGGCGATAGCCGGTTTTTTGCTGCCGAATCCGGATTCTGTTCTATCAGGAGCCATTTTAATCTTCGTCATCTTCATCTGTAGAGGGCTTTGCCGAAAGCTGCTCTTCTGGCTCTGTTTCGGTGAGTGGCAGGTGGCGTGCAATAGCTGCTTTCAGCTTTTCCGGCTGTGTGGAGCCGAGGCGGATCACCGTTCCATCTTTCATTGCCATTTCCACAGCATAAGAGCCAGCAACACTATAGAGGGTTCCGTCACCGTTTTTAATCAATCTGACGCCCCAGCCATGATACCAGGCACTCCGGACAATGCTGACGGAAGTGATATCAGTAAAAGGTACGCTTCTTTTGACCATGCCAATGCCTAGTAGCCAACTGACCTTCTGATCATCAACGGTGATTCTCAGCCGGAAAAACAGCAACAACACAAAAGCGACAATAAAAAAGGCTAGTTCTGCTCCTTGCTTACCATGCTGCAGAGCAAAAAGTACCAGTGCAGAAACAATAGCGAAGGTTGCAAAAAAAATCAGACTGTATTGAGTATGGCGGTAACGGACAGTAGGCTCAGGCATCAGAATGTTCTTTTAAGGTCGGGATGTTGTGAGAGTATAAGTACCTGCAGACAAACAATGCCCGCCAGTTGTGGTTAAGCTGACAGGCATTCTCTGTTTATAAGGAATTATTTTTTATTATCTTTTGTCAGCAGGTAGTTGATCAGTTCTTTAATGTCCTGCTGCAGATTCTTCTGATCTAAAGCCGCATTATTAATCTTGTACTTGCCGTTAACTATCAGAGTCGGAACACCGGTTAAAACCCGGCGCTGTGCCAGCTCGTCCTGCTCTTTTTTCATTTGTCTGGCAGCGGCTACCACAGAGAAACTCTTCATGCCATTGTCGTAAGCCTGGCCGTCGATGTCGTGAATCATCACCAGATTACGGATATCCGCTTCAGAGTTGAACATAACACGGCTGCGGTGAATCTGATTAAAAATGGCGTTGGCAATTTCATCACCCTTGCCCAGGTTTTTGGCAACAAGGTAAGCCCGGGCCAGTGCATTTTGTGTGTCAGGTGATGCGGCACGTATAAAGTCAACATGCACTTTTTTAAACGGTACGCCAGATGGCAGATCTTTTGCCAGTTGCTGGGCAACAGGTTCAAAAGCATAACAACCACCACAGAAGAACGAAAAATACTCTTTAACTTCCGGCTTTTCAGTGGCTTGTTCTGCAACCACTTCATAATGCTTGCCTTGTTCAAATTTTGCGGCAAGAGCCGTTGCCGGTAAAAGTAATGCAACCATCAGTGCAGAGACAAACTTCTTCATTTTTCAACATCCTTACAGGTGTAGTATCCAAAATATGATATGCAGCTTAGCAAAAAGCTGCTGTTCTGACAGCATTGCTCCGGGTAAATTCAAGCAATATATCGCCCAGGCCGGAAATTCATCGCAATTACCAGATTCAGAATGACAGCCCCGCCAATTGAAGCCAGCAGCATCTGCGGGCTCACCACAAACAATGATGCCAGCACAATACTGATATCTACAGCCATCTGCAACTTGCCCGCTCTGATACCGTAACGCTCCTGTAAATAGAGCGCCAGAATATTCACCCCACCCAGGCTGCCCCGATGCCGGAATAACACTATCAACCCTAAGCCGATTAACAAACTACCAAATAATGTGGCATAAACCGGTTGCAGATGATCAAAGTGGATAAATTGCTGATGCACATCAGACAATATTGAAACCAGAGTAATAGCGCAGAATGTTTTCAGAGAAAACCGCCAGCCCATCCGGCGGACAGCCAGATAATAAAAAGGCAGGTTAATCATAAAAAACAACACCCCAAAGGGTAACTCTGTGACATAGTGAATCAGAAACGCCAGCCCTACCGTACCGCCGGTTAGTGCACCTGCCTGCCGTAACATTATGACGGCAAAAGAAATCATCATTGTGCTGATAATAATTGCCAGAATATCTTCCAGCAGGGTATGAGGCTGTGTTTCTGCCATCGCTGTATTATTCATTCCGGATTTATCTCTTCTCTTTCAGAACTAAAAAAACGGCTTATTGCCGTGTACCAGAATGGTAAATAACAAGCCGGGCAGATACATCTGCCCGGCTTCAGGTGTGCCACTTTTATTCAGCCGGCTTTATCGTCCGGTAAAGAATTTATTCTGCTGTGATACCTGATGTTCTGGCCGTCCCTGTTCCTGTACAGTAAAACGGATATCCAGAATCTTCCGGTCATCAGCATAAGGATCCAGTGCCAGACTGATAGGAATACTTGCAGTATCCCCGCCTTTGATCGTGACCTGCTGCGGACCGAACCAACTGACATTATTGACACCACTGACACTGAGGTCGTAGGTTTTCTCTTTCTGAGATTTGTTAATAATGTTCAGTGTGAAAGTATTTTCAACCAGTCCTTCCGAGGTTTCGCGGTATAGAGTGCCACGGTCACGGATAATATCCATTTCCATAGGTACCCTGCTGTAAAGGGTGTAAGCAAAAGCTCCGCATACCGTCAGTAGCACCAGAAAATACCCCACCAGTTTGGGGCGCAGAACCTTTGTTGCTTTACCATTCAGGCTATGCTCGGTAGTATAACTGATCAGACCTTTCGGGTAATTCATTTTTTCCATTGTATCGTCACAGGCATCAATACAAGCACCACAGTTGATGCACTCGTACTGCAGTCCGTTACGAATATCGATACCGGTTGGACACACTTGTACGCAGAGCTGGCAATCAATACAGTCGCCCAATCCTCGCTCTTTGTATGTCAGATCTTTCCGGGAACGGGGCCCCCTGCCTTCACCACGTTTTTCATCGTAGGCCACGGTAAAGGTATCTTTATCAAACATGGCTGACTGGAAACGGGCATAAGGGCAGATATGCGTACACATGATTTCACGCATCCAGCCTGCGTTGCCATAAGTACAGAACGCAAAGAAGATTACACTGGTTGTAGCCCAGAAACCGGCTTCCAGAGTAAAGAATTCTTTAAACAGCGGCATCACCGGCGTGAAGTACCCGACAAAAATCAGCGCAGTCAGTGTAGAAAACGCCAGCCAGCAGAAGTGAGTCAGGGCTTTTTTAGTAAACTTGCTGGTTGTCCAGGGGCTTTGGTCCTGCTTCATCCGCTGGTTACGGGTTCCCTGAATCTTTTCTTCAAACCACATAAAAATGAATGTCCACACTGTTTGCGGGCATAAATAACCACACCAGACCCGCCCGTAAAATGCGGTAATAAAGAACAATGCATAAGCTGCAATAATAAATAACCATGCCAAGATGGTGAAATCCTGTGGCCATAATGTCATCGAGAAAATATTGAATTTCTGCTCGCCGATATCCAGTAATATTGCCTGATGGCCGTCATATTGCAGCCAGGGCAACAGCATAAATACCGCCATAAAAAGAAAGCCAATATTGCGCCGCAGGTTCTGGTGTAATCCTTTAACCGCCCGTACATATATCCGATCCCGAGAGCTATAAGCCGGTCGTTGCTGCTCTGGGGTATAGACTTCTACTTGTACGGGGATATTTTTAATATCTATTTTCTGTTGTTCCGGTGTTTGTTTATCCACAGCCAGCCTCGTACCACTTGTCTTTGCAGACCGTTATTATAACAGCCCGTTTGTTTTATTATTTGATATAAAATAAAAGCAACATTTGTGCCTGCCGCGTAGTTACTGGTTTCGGCCGTTTTTTCTACATAGAGTGAGGTTTTGCCTACTCCTGAAATTTATCATTCAGCTCTTGGTATTTATGGTGTGTACACATTGACGACACTTTAATGTTTTTTTGTAAACCTGGTTTACAGTTAATAAAGCCTAAAGTTGCTGTTGTACCGCTACACAAACTCTGTCTTTATAAATGACAGGCAAATTGCTGCAAAAAACATAACCAAACATCAATAAGCCCTGGAGCACCATATAGTTTAAAAAGCGAGCACCAGAATCGCCTGAAAAAATAGCAATCGAGGCGTGATTGCGAAGGAATAGTGGCGCTCTTTCAAGCAATCAGAACGAAGAGTGTGGTTTTTTCAGGCATTCCCTGCGGGCGAGCTGCCAAAACGCGCATGCTGCGTTAAGTTTTCTTGATTTAGGCCCACTAAATCTTCAAAAACTTGCCTTGCCTGCCCATTTTGGTGAGCTCGCTGGTGTCGATTTTTAAACTATATGGTGCTCCAGCCTTCAGGTACAATGATGCAAATATATCAAGCGGCCCAGAACTGACGGAGAGAC
>CAZXTH010000023.1:11930-17846 GCA_964643585.1 uncultured Pseudoalteromonadaceae bacterium | reverse complement strand
GCATATGGCGGGTTTCAAAAACATCTTTTACCAGGCCGTTGGCTTTGCGCAGACGCAAGGTATTATTACTTTCAACAGTGACAATACCTGCAGCATCCTGTCCCCGGTGTTGCAGAACGGTCAGTCCATCATACAATGCCTGATTAACCGGATACTTACCAACAATACCAACAATACCACACATTGAATTTTCCTCGCCAGATTATGGCCGTTGCATAAAACTGGAATGGTTCTGCAGATAATCGAAGAACCACTCTATGATAAAACCAAATTCAGGGATCAAGATGGAGTGCTGCCACCATTCAGCACTAGCTGCTGGTGTAAACGCATCCATGAAAAAGAGTACCGCACTGACAACCAGCACACCACGCAGGGCGCCGAAAACCAGCCCCAATAAACGATCGGTCCCGGACAGTCCTGTCGACTGAACCAGTTTACCAATCACAAAATTAAGCAGAGCTCCTAGTATAAGGCAGCAGATAAACAGAATAGCGATAGCAGAAGCATTACGGATAGTCTGGTCTTCTATACCAGTCAACAAACCGGCAAGATTCGGATAGTAGTGGCTGGCAATAAAGAAAGCCAGCACCCAGACGGCGAGAGAAACGGCTTCTTTCATAAAGCCGCGAATAAGGCTGATAACAGCCGACAATGCTATAACCGCCAGAATGGCGTAATCAACCCAGACCATTTGCTACCAAAGGATGCTTGATGACGGCGCGCATTCTATCAAAATGCGCTGGCTATTGCCTAATTATTTTCTGTGGGTTGCCAGCTGGCTACAACCAGACGTTCGATCCCTGTCAGTTGCTGCAGTTTAGGTAATTGCTGTTCCAGACGTTCTTTTCTGAGCTCAGGCCCAACCAGCACACTGATCAGTTTCTGGCCTGAAGCACTCGTAATTTCACGGGTAAAAGTGGTGTAACCCGCCTGCCGCAGTTTGGCTACCAGCGCATTAGCATTCTGCGCTTTGCTGAAACTCCCTACCCGTACAACCCAGGCAGCCTGATTAAGTGCCGGGTTACTGGACTGCTGCCGATCAGGGGCAGTGACAGGTTGCGCAACGTTACGAGCAGGAGCGGTTTCCGGAGCAGTTACCTGAGTATAACGCTCTGAAGGTAACTCTGGCTCTCTATTATTTCCTGAAGGCTGGTCCAGTGGCTGCTCTGTTGCTACAGGTTGTTTTTCAGCTGCGGCTTTTGCTGCATCATAAGCTTGCTGGTTAAAAACTTCCTGTTGCTGCACTCCCTGAAACTCCGGACGGCTTGGAATAACTTTAAAATCATCTTTGACGACCTGTTTTTCGCCATCCAGCAGATCCGGCAGAAAGATAATACCGGCGAGCACCAGAATACTGGTCCCAAGCAGACGATGTTTAAATGCAGGTGTCACTTTGCCTCCTGATTATAATCAGCCAGTACAGCCGACACTGTGATAAAAGAACCGAAAACCACCATAAGTTCATCTTGCTGCAGATCAGATACAGCAGAACGATACGCGACTCCGATATCCTGATGTAACACTACTGGTGCCGGGCACTCTGCCAATGCCTGTGCCAGCTGTTCAGCTTTAGCTCCTCTGGCACCACCCAAGGTTACAAGATGCCATTGATTAAACAGCGGCGTCAAGTGTAACAGTGTTTTAACAATGTCTTTATCTTTCAGCATGCCAGTAAAGGCAACCAACCGTCGATAACGTGGTTTCAGCAATGCTAACTGATCTGCCAGATACGCAGCAGACTGAGGATTATGAGCCACATCAACAATAATAGCAGGTTGCTGCTGCAACCACTGCATACGCCCTGCCATGCTGATTACAGGTAATAATTCCTGAAGTACGTTTTCTTGCGGTAAATATCCCAGCTGTTCAAGCACTGCCAGACTGGTTGCTACATTCTGTACCGGCACAGCACAATAAGGCAGATTAATGTAACGGCACTGCTTTCCCTGCCATTGCCATTGTAATGGTAACTGCTCTGGCCCGTTCTGGTAATGATAATCCCGGTTCACCAGAATCAGCCGAGTATCAAGCTCTGCTGCGACCTGTAATACGGATTGTGGTACTTCCAGATCGCCAACAACTGCTGGTTTTCCCGTACGGAAAATACCTGCTTTTTCACGGCCAATCTGTTCCCTATCATTTCCCAGCCAATCCTGATGATCCAGGTCAATCGTCGTAACCACGCTGATATCCGGCTCAATGATATTAGTCGCATCTAACCGGCCACCAAGGCCAACTTCGATCAGGCAGAAATCCACATTAGCCTGTTTCAGCAGATAAAATGCCGCCAGTGTTGTGAACTCAAAATACGTAAGTTCAATATCCTGCCGTAGCTGCTCTACGAAACGAAAAGCCTCAACCCACTGCTCATCTGCAGCATCCTGTTGCCCAATCCGCAACCGTTCGTTGAAATGCAACAGATGAGGAGAACTGTAAACTCCCGTACGAAATCCCTGCTGCTCCAGCAATAATTCAAGACAACGGGCAGTTGTACCTTTGCCGTTGGTCCCGGCAATCAGAATTTTCTTTCCGGGTAAATGTGCCAGGCCAGCGCGTTCAGCTACTTTACTGATACGGGATAAGCCCAGTTCAATCTCGTGAACAGGATGGCGTTGCTCAATATAACAAAGCCAATCGGCCAGAGTGTGGCACGATTGGCTGTTCTGTATTATTACCGGCATAAAACCTTAGATCAGGCAGCGGTGTGCTCCGACACCGGAGCAGGCAACTGCATAAATTTGGCTACAAGTCTGGCAATTGTATCGCGCATTTCGCGGCGGTCAACAATCAGATCAATTGCACCATGATCCAGCAGGAACTCACTACGCTGGAAGCCTTCAGGTAATTTCTCGCGTACGGTCTGTTCAATAACCCGCGGGCCAGCAAAACCGATTAAAGCTTTAGGCTCTCCAATATTAATATCACCCAGCATTGCCAGACTGGCTGAAACACCGCCCATCGTCGGATCAGTCAGTACAGAAACATATGGTAGCCCCTGCTCTGACATTTTTGCCAGCGCAGCACTGGTTTTAGCCATCTGCATCAGAGAAAACAGTGCTTCCTGCATCCGGGCTCCGCCACTGGCAGAGAAGCATACGAATGGCACCCGGTGTTTCAGTGCATATTCAACACCGGCAACAAATTTAGCACCAACAACGGATGCCATAGAACCGCCCATAAATTCGAATTCAAAAGCAGCAGCAACAATTGGCATCCCTTTCAGACTACCATGCATCACTACCATAGCATCTTTTTCATTGGTATCTTTCTGGGCTGCTGTAATACGATCTTTATAGCGTTTGCTGTCTTTAAACTTCAGCAAATCCTGTGGTTCCAGCTCTGCAGCCAGTTCAACAACAGAACCTGTATCAAGAAAAGTAGTTAACCGGTTACGTGCTGTCACACGCATGTGATGATCACATTTCGGGCAAACACCCAGATTCCGCTCCAGGTCTGCTTTGTATAATACTGCCTCGCAAGAGGTACATTTTGTCCACACCCCTTCAGGAATATTTCGACGGGCCGAAGAGGATGTTCTGGGCAGGATTTTATCTAACCAACTCATAAAGTATTCCTATCATATGTATTACAGCCATACTACTGTTGGCTGTTAATCAGGTATTTAACGCCGAAATAAAAGCAAACGGCAGCTATTAAATCACAAATAGGCCTGTTGCGAATATAAAAAACTGGTCTTAGTAGTGCACTACCCGTTTAATTCCGCAGGCAGAAATAATGGCCCTGGCGATACTTTGGGAATGGCATAGTGCGACGGATAATCCACATCAACCAGGTAAAGGCCACCGGCTTTAGCCGTTGCAGCAGCAAGTGTACGATCTTTTGCTGCCAGCAGTTGTGCGATCCATTCCGGTGCCTGACGCTTCATACCTACTTCCAGCAGGCTACCAGTAATATTACGCACCATATGATGCAAAAACGCATTGGCCTTAATATCCAGTACGATGTAATTACCCGTGCGATAAAGCTCAAGATGGTGAATATTCCGAAATGGTGTTTTTGACTGGCACTGTACAGCACGGAAGGACGTAAAATCCTGCTCACCCAGCAAGCAGGGAGCCGCCTGTTGCATTAAGCTGATATCCAGTTGCTGGTGGTAATGGCTCAGGCCGGCATTCAGAATTGCCGGACGAAATTTGCTGTTATAAATAACATAACGATAACGACGCGCTGTTGCACTGAAACGCGCATGAAAGTCATCCGGTACATCTCTGGCCCAGCGTACGGCAATATTATGCGGCAAATGAGCATTAGTGCCCATCACCCAAGCCTTTTCATCCCGTACCGCTGTGCTATCAAAATGAACAACCTGCCCGGTAGCATGCACTCCTGCATCAGTACGACCGGCGCAAAACACTTCAACCTGGTGCCCGGCAACACGTGACAAAGCAGTTTCCAGCTCTTGCTGAATACTGTTTACTTCCCGCTGGCGCTGCCAGCCATAATATCCTGCCCCGTCGTACTCTATACCCAGTGCTACCCGCATGCGATACCCTCTTATTTTGCGGCAGCTATTATAACGCAGCGGGCAAAATTATACAGAGGAGCACTACTGCTGTAACTGGCGAGCTTCTTCTTTAACATTTTCCGGCGCTTCAGAACCCAGAATTTCATCAAGCAGCAAATCCGCACTTTCCCGGTCGTCTATCTCAATATAGGCCCGGACCAGATCCAGTTTTGCAGCATACCCCTGGTCCTCAGTGTCAACATCAAGCCGCTCTGCATCAATAATGTCAGAAAATTCATCCAGCCCGACATCCACATTCAGGTTAGTAAATTTATCTTCATCATCAAATGCATCACTGGCTTCCAGTAATTTATCAATTTCCACAAAATCATCGTCATCCAGCTCAATATCTGTATGAGTATCTGCAAAGATTTGAGGCTCTTCGATATCGCTTTCTTCGGGTAAGGTATCAGCCATCGCTTCAAGTTCTGATAACAGCTCATCAAACTGGGTATGTTCCAGATTATTCAGCTCGTCATCAGCCAGTAAAGCCATATCCGTAGAACTTTCATCAGGCAGCGTTCCCGTCAGGTTATCATCATCTGCCAACTCCAGCTCCGGATAAGAATCCAGAACCTTACTCGGGTTTTCGACAGATAAGGCGGCTTCTGACAAAGGTGCAACAGAGCTGTCTTCTCCGGAAGAAAGATCAGGCATCGTTTCATTGCCCTGCCCGGTTCCTGGCATCGTTTCACCACTGAGTTCGTCACCTGCAGTAGCAATCCGGTTAGTGTTCTCAGCCTGCTCCAGAATATCGGCCAGCTCAGCCGACAAGCTGGCTTCTGAATCTTCATCATCAACGGACAGTAATAAGTCATCTTCCGGTTCAGCATCTACCAGTGACTCTGCAAATTCATCCAACTCTGAGGTATCGAAACTCTCCGGCTCCTGCTCTTCCGGAATATCCAGTTCAATTTCTTCCAGAAAATCGTCTTCTGCAGTATCAGTCAGTTCATCTGGTTCTGCATCATCGGATAACTCAACAACCTGAGCAGGTAATTCATCATCATCTGTAGCATTCAGCAATTCATCCAAATCACTGGCTGACAAGATATTATCAGGATCCAGCTCTTTATCATCCGCTAACCCCGTTGCAATTTCTGGTTCTGTTGCCGTTAAATCATCAGCTGGCAACAAGCCATCATCCAGCACATTATCATCATAAAGCGGATCTGCAGGCTGACTGTAAAGTTCGGGAGTGCTGTCATCCTGATTAAAGTCGGTAGTTTCATGAAATGCATCTTCAAGCAACGACTCATCCAGCTCAAACAAACTGCTGTCATCCGCATCATGAAGACCATCAATATCATGCTGTTCATCAAGAGGTGGTAAAGGTGACTGATAACCCGGTACAGGTGCCGCATCAGCTTTAGCTGCGTTTACGGCAGACT
>CAZXTH010000023.1:0-11920 GCA_964643585.1 uncultured Pseudoalteromonadaceae bacterium | reverse complement strand
GGCAGACTCAACCTGCTGACTACGCCGTTTTACCCACATCAGAATGCCCAGCAACACCAGCAGTGCCGGCACAGAAGCCGCCAGAATCCATGTTAACGGGTTAGCAGTAACAGATTGCCAGCCAGAACTTTCAACCGCTGCTGGCGGAGGAATATCCTGAGTCGTCTGCTGCAAAGATTGCAATTCTGCCTGCTGCCTCAACAACTGATCAATCTGAGCCTGCAATTCCGCGTCATCTGCCAGGCGGGATTTCAGCTGTTCAAGTTCCTGTTGTAATTTGGCTAATGTGGTTCTCAGCTGATGATTTTCCATCGCTACAGCGTCAACCTGTAATAAAGACTCGCGGAATTGTTTACGCAGGTCTTCCAGTTCCTGGCGCTGTTGTTGCTCCTGACGGGTTAGTTCTTCCTGTAAACGGGAAGCTGATACTGCATCCTGCTTTACAGCAGTTGCAGTGTTTGCCGCTACAGCGGCAGTTTTATTCCGCTCAGCCCAGATTTTGTCATCACTATCAGATTTCTGGCGGGCAGTTGCCAGATTCACAGCTCGAATTTCTGCCAGATCTGGCAGAAACAGCATTGCCCCCGGACGTAAGTGGTTAAGATTATCTTCAAGAAAAGCATCAGGATTTTTCTGATAGAGGGCATACATAACCTGATAAACACTGACGCTACTATCAGGCCTGACACGCTGAGCAATTCCCCACAACGTATCATTCGGCGTTAAAGGCCCAAACTGCTGTTGCTGTTGCGGCTGCTGCACCGTACGTTCCGTTCCTCTGGGCCCACGGATTTCAACAGATGAATCCTGAGCCAACACAGATGACGAAAAACTGACGGTCCAGACAATAAATAGTAAAAATAGAAAAGGCATTAACCATCCTTACTCAGTTAAGGCACTGTAATCTAAAAGGGAATTGCCCTTCTGCCACAACGCCGCAGAACATATTCTGACAATATCCGGCGTTTCTTCCTGAATATCAGCAAATTATGTTCCACTTTTGCATATGCCAGATAGAAATCAGACTATAAATCAGTTACAGCATCCTGACCAGCACCAAAACAACAGTCTGCTTACTAAACCGCCCCTATTCACTTATGGCAGCTTCAGCCAGCAATAAATTTACCGCAAAGCCGATAAACAACAATCCTGTTCCGCCTATGGCCAGCGCAGACAATGTCTGACGCTGACGGAACCAGCCAACAAAACGGATACCGGCAAAGACCAGCATACTAAGATAAAGCATACTGATTAACTGCAATATCAGTGCTAATAATAAGAAACTGACTGCAGGATAAGCATAATCAGGATCAACAAACTGCACAAAGAATGACAAAAAAAACAGAATAGCTTTAGGATTCAGTAAGCTTAGGCTTAATGCCCTGCTAAACACTCTGGGGGATGCCAACCTGACTGCTGCCAGATCAGTCTGGCCCGAACGTCCAAGCCTGCGCACAGTTTCCAGTAACATGCGTCCCCCCAGATATACCAGGTACGCTGCACCAGCAAACTGCACAGCATTGAAAATCAAAGGGTAGCGGCTCATCAATGTGCCTGCGCCAATCGCTGTCAGTAACATCAGAATACTGTCACCGACAAAAACACCTGCCATTGCCTGGAATCCCTTGCGAACACCAAACTGTGCAGCAGCTGTCAGGCAGAATAATGAATTGGGGCCGGGTAATAGCACAATGACTATAGCGCCAATAATATAAGTGACTAAATCTGTAATCCCCAGCATAGATGGCCTGCCAGCAATATAAATTCTGAAAACAAAAACGGCACCGCTCAGAAAACGGTGCCGTCAACCAAAGTATAATTACAGGTAATCGCGAATCAGATGTTCAGCAATCTGAATACTGTTAGTTGCCGCACCCTTGCGAATATTATCTGCAACAACCCACAGGTTAATACCGTTTTCATGCGACAAATCCTGTCGTACACGGCCAACATAAACTTCATCATTACCAGCGGCGTCTGAAACCTGAGTTGGAAAATCAGCGTTATTTTCCAGCAGAACCACTCCAGGAGCCTGTGCCAGTAACACTTTAACCTGCTCAACGCTGATTGGCATACGGGTTTCGATATGTACCGCTTCAGCATGGCCATAGAACACCGGTACCCGCACAGCTGTAGCATTAACAGCAATACTATCGTCACCCAGAATTTTCTGAGTTTCCCAGTGCATTTTCATTTCTTCTTTGGTGTAGCCGTTATCCAGAAATACATCGATTTGCGGAATCACATTGAATGCAATCTGCCGTGCAAATTTGCCTTCTTCATCGCGTGGACGGCCGTTCATCAGCTGTGCCGTTTCATGCGCCAGTGCTTCAACAGCTTGTTGCCCTGCACCGCTGACAGACTGATACGTTGCCACATTAACCCGGCTGATACCAACAGCATCATGAATGGGTTTTAATGCCACCAGCATCTGAATAGTAGAGCAGTTAGGGTTAGCAATAATATTACGATTACGGAAATCGGCAATCGCCTGCGGGTTAACTTCAGGCACTACCAGCGGAATATCAGCATCATAACGAAACTGTGAAGTATTATCGATTACAATACAGCCTGCTTCTGCTGCTTTGGGAGCATAAAGTGCAGATACACTGCCACCAGCAGAAAAAAGCCCGATATGAGCCTGGGTCCAGTCAAATTGTTCGGCATCCAGCACTTCGATCTTCTTACCCTTAAAGGTTACCGTACCTCCAGCAGAACGACTGCTGGCTAACGGAAAGAGCTTACCGACAGGAAAATCGCGCTGCTCCAGAATTTCAATCAAGTGTTGACCAACCAAACCTGTCGCACCTAATACTGCGACATTATATTGCGAAGCCATTATGTTCCCCTCTGCTGGCTGCTGAACCCTAAATGCATAATCCAGTCGGCAATGACCGGGCCTGTAAGTTGTAATGAACTGAACTCGCGACGTGGCGGATAATTTTTACGAAGCCAGTCAAATCCTTTGCTTTCCAGATAATACCGGAATAACGCATCATCACGCCGGACATCATATAACATTCTTGAAGCGTTTTGGACATCTGGAAGCCCAAAATTTGCACTAATTTGCAGTTTTTCCACAGCTGGCACGGGTAATAATTGCTGTAACTGTATTTCCGGGAGTTCGCCAAGCTGTTTACAGAATGCCTGAAAGAGCATTTCTGTACCTCTGGCTTTACCTTCCACACTATGCCCGGCAATATGTGCCGTAGCAATATCACAAAATGGCAATAATGCTTTAAGAATATCAGGCTCATTCTCCCAGACATCCAGCACTAATGGCCGGGGATGCAGCTGTAAAGACTGTAATAGCGCAGTGTTATCAATAACCGCACCTCTAGAAGCATTAATTAAAGCACAATCCGGTTTTAGTAATTCCAGTGTCTGTTGATTAAGCAAATGGCGGGTTGACCATGTTCCTATGTTATTTAACGGTACATGAAACGTCAGAATATCTGCCTTACGGCACAATTCTTCGAACGGCGTATGAACAAAAGTATTTTCCTGTTCTGCCCGCTGCGGATCGCAAAGTAATACCGGGATCTGTAATGTTTGTAACAGCTCAGCCAGCCGTTGACCAATATTGCCCGCACCAACTATTCCGACAGTTTTATGCTGTAAAGACCACTGATATTTTTCTGCCAGCCAGAACAGGCTGCTTAAGACATATTCTACCACTGAGCGGGCATTGCAGCCCGGTGCATTACAGAAAGGAATCCCCTGCTGCTGCAGCCATGATTGATCCAAATGATCCATACCGATCGTAGCAGTACCAACGAATTTCAGTTTGCTGTTTTCTGCCAGTAACACCTGGTCAACCCGCGTAACTGAACGCACTAGCAACACATCAGCATCAGCCAGCTCATTTGCGGTAACTTTACGCCCATCAAACAGCGTAACATCACCAAAACGGGCAAAAAACTGCTGCACCAGCGGCATATTTTCATCAGCAAAAATTTTCATATATTGTCCTGCGGCATTAACCGGCGCAGTGTAGCAGAAAGCAAAAAGCCAGCCTATTACAGGCTGGCTTTTAATTACTCAGAACATTAAATTAACCGCGGTATTTCTGCATCACTAACGTGGCGTTAGTACCACCGAAACCAAAACTGTTCGACATCACTGTATTCAGTTCTGCCTGCCGTGTTTCGGTAACAATATCCAACCCGGCTGCTTCAGCATCCAGTTCACTGATATTGATCGATGGCGCAATAAAGTTATGCTTCATCATCAACAGTGAATAAATAGCTTCGTGTACACCGGCGGCTCCCAGCGCATGGCCTGTCATGGCTTTAGTAGCGCTGATAGCAGGCGACTTACCACCAAATACCTGCTGAATGGCTCCCAGCTCTTTCACATCACCCACTGGCGTGCTGGTACCATGAGTATTGATATAGTCAATTGACGTATCAACACCCTGCATGGCCATTTGCATACAACGTACAGCACCTTCTCCGCTTGGCGCTACCATGTCATAACCATCAGAAGTTGCACCATAGCCTACAATTTCAGCATAAATTGTCGCACCACGGGCCAGAGCATGTTCCAGCTCTTCAACTACCACGATACCGCCACCTCCGCTGATAACAAAACCATCACGGCTGGCATCATAGGTACGGGAAGCTTTCTCAGGTGTTTCATTATACTTGGATGACAATGCACCCATCGCATCAAACTCCATCGCCAGAGTCCAGTGTACTTCTTCACCACCACCGGCAAAAATAACATCCTGCTTGCCCAGTTGAATTAATTCCACAGCATGGCCGATACAGTGCGCACTGGTTGAGCAGGCTGAACTGATAGAATAGTTAACACCTTTAATTTTAAACGGTGTAGCAAGACAGGCAGAACAGGTACTGGACATGGTTTTTGGCACCGCATAAGGGCCAACCCGCTTAACGCCTTTTTCACGCAGAATGTCTGCCGCTTCAACCTGAGTTTTTGAAGAAGCACCACCAGAACCCACTACCAGACCAATACGAGGATCAGAAATCTGCTCTTCAGACAAACCGGCATCAGCCATTGCTTCCTGCATCGCCAGATAAGCGTAAGCCGCCGCATCACCCATAAAACGCATTGCTTTACGATCAATCAGTTCGGAAGGATCCAGTTTGATATTACCCCAGACCTGAGAACGCAATCCCAAATCTGCAAACTCCTGAGCACGGGTAATACCGGAGCGTCCGGTTTTCAGTGACTCCAGTACTTCCTGCTGGTTATTACCAATACTTGATACAATGCCTATACCTGTAATAACGGCTCTTTTCATGCTTACTCCCATTGGCCCGGCCCTGTACCGGGTGCTACTAATATTGTTCGGTGCTATTGTACGGACTTTAATAAACGAAGTGGTCAGCTTTCAGCGAACACCTGTACTCTGTTTTTAATTCTGCTTGCGCTTAAGGTAAACTACAAGCAAATTTTATGATGGAAATAGCTGTTTATGGCTGAACAAAGTAATGTCCGGATACATAACGCCCGGATACATTTTAACGAGCAAGGCACGCCGGTTGCGTCAGATTTTGACGATATTTATTTTTCCAATGAAGGCGGTCTGGCAGAAACTGACTATGTATTTCTGCAACAAAACGGCCTGCCACAGCGTTGGCATTCACACCCGGCAGCAGCTTTCCATATTATTGAAACCGGTTTCGGTACCGGCGCTAATTTTCTGCTGACCTGGCATTATTTCCGTCTGTTTCGCCAACAGCAACCAAAGGCGATCTGTCAGCGGCTATATTTCTCCACTTTCGAAAAATTCCCTCTGACCAAAACCGATTTAACACAAGCATTACAAGCTCATCCTCAATTACAACAACAGTGTGAGCAATTACTGACGGCTTACCCTCCTGCCATTCCTGGCTGTCATCGTTTAACCTTTGATGAAGGTACAGTCATTCTCGATCTGTGGCTGGGAGATGTAAACGAACTGCTCCCTCAGTTACCGTACAGCAAAGTAGATGCAATTTATCTTGATGGCTTTGCCCCGGGCAAAAATCCCGATATGTGGCAACCGGAATTATTTAATCAGCTAGCCAGCCGTTGTGGTTCGGATTCAACACTAGCCACCTTTACAGCCGCCGGGCTTGTTAAGCGGGGGTTACAGGATGCCGGATTCAGGGTTTCTAAAATAAAAGGATTTGGCCGTAAACGGGAGATGCTGGTAGCCACTTGTGATGCCATGACTAATGCAACGCCAGCCACAGATGAGATCATTATTGCCGGAGGAGGTATTGCAGCCTTATTTGCAGCACTTTGCCTGATAAAACGCAAGATCCCGGTTCGGTTAGTCTGTGCCGACCCACAGGTGGCACTGCGCGCATCGCATAATCACCAGGGAGCTATCTATCCTAACTTACATGCCAGCCAGACACCTGACAGCCTGTTACATTGCCAGGCCTTTTATTTTGCCCGCCAATTTTATCAATACTACCATCAGCTCGGATTAGATTTTGGGATGGACTGGTGCGGTGTATTGCATCTGGCCAGCAACGATAACCTGCAACAACGCCAGCAAAAAATACTGAGCCAGCAATTATGGCCAGATAGCCTTATGCAAGCTGTGAATGCTCAACAAGCATCTGATATTGCAGGTTTGCCACTACCGCATGGCGGTATTTATTTTCCGGATGCGGGTTGGCTAAGCCCGCAGGCATTTTGCCAGTCTGTACTGACATTTTTATTGCAGCACCCCGGTTTTAACTTCCATGCGGAATGTCAGGTAACAGAAGCGCAGCAACAAGCAGATGGTCGCTGGTTGTTGCAAACCACCAAGGGAGAAATGATAGCAAAACATGTTATATGGGCTACAGGCGCAGATTTACCGGCGTTGTCACAAACAGCAACTTTGCCGGTGAACAAAGTCAGAGGTCAGGTTAGCCACATTAGTCAGCCCGCCATGGCACAGCTGAAAACCGTATTATGCCATAAAGGATATATTACCCCTGCCTGGCATGGCCTGCATGCTGTTGGCGCAACCTTTGACAGAAAGGCAGAAACAGCCTTTACAGCTGCTTCTGACGATATTGAAAATATTGAACTGGTAAATCAGCAATTATTGCAACCTGTATGGTTTGCTGGTGCCAAAGCAGAATCAGCCAAAGCCGCATTCAGAGCCACAGTTCCCGACCACTTGCCCTTATTTGGTCAACTGGCTCAGGGGCTATATGTGTTTGGCGCTTTGGGTGCTCGTGGGCTGCTACTCGCGCCACTGCTGGCTGAAACACTCGCGTGCCAACTCAGCAATGAGCCCAGCCCGCTGGATATGGCATTGCTGAACCGACTGTCTCCGCAACGTTTCAGTAGTCAGTAACCATCAGGGTTTGACCATCTGCAGAACAACCCGGCGGTTACGTGCCCGGTCCTGAGCGGTATCATTCGGTGCAGCATGACGCCGCTCTCCAAATCCTTCGATATAGACGCGATCAGCTTCAAGACCGGCACTGACAAAGAAAGATTTCACCTTCTCTGCCCTGCGTACAGAAAGCTGCTCGTTCATCCAGCGGCCACCATAACTGTCGGTGTACCCCTGAATTTCAACATAAGCAATATCCTGATCATGTTTCAGATATTCAGCGATCTGTTCCAACCGGCGACGCGAATCACGGGTCAGCTCATCACCTCCGCTTTCATAACTCAGTACGGTAAAAGCGATATCATCAAAACTGTAGGGCATCAGCCGTGAAATACATTGATTAAATTGCTGATAAGTAGCAGGAAACTGCACAGGATTAAGCATAGCCGCCACTTTGTCATAAGGGCTCTGCCAGTCATCAAAATAAAATGCCGGGCTGTAGCCCTGCTCCAGCTCGGTTAATAATGTCCAGGCAGTTTTCTTTGGCAGATGGCCGTTAAACTGTTTCAGCAGCTTCATACCCGCAATAGATTTTGCCGGCTCACCTGGCCGCCATACCGGGGGAACAGACAAAACCTCAGCAAGGCTATAACCGTCAGGCAGTCGTAACATATCCAGCTCGAACTCCAGGTTCAATGCTTTACTGGCAACACTACTGAATACCGCTTTACCAAAACGGGGAATGTCGTGTTCAAGCTGGCATACCAGCGGATTGTCCCGTGTGAGCTGCCAACGGGAATCCTCAATAGCGGCAGAATATTGACGCAACTGTGGCTGTGCTAGCACAGCCTGGCTGACCATCATGCCTAACAGCATGGCTAAAAATCGCATGTTCAGACTCTCACTCCGCAGAACTCCAGTTTTCAGAGACATAAATTCCTGCAAACACTGTGCCGTTACAAGACGCTGGCAGGATTCTTTGGCATAATACCAGCCGAATTAAAAAACATGGCCTGTTTATGACACAGAATCTTCCTTCTCTGGCCCAGCGTTTCCGTGGTTACTATCCTGTAGTTATCGACGTAGAAACCGCAGGCTTTAATGCAAAAACGGATGCACTGCTGGAAATTGCCGTTTCTTTGCTGACCATGGATGAAAATGGCATGCTGTTACCTGAGCAGACACTGCACTTTCATGTAGAGCCTTTTGACGGAGCAAACCTTGACGCCAGCTCTTTGGCTTTCAACGGTATAGATCCGTTCAATCCGTTACGGGGAGCAGTATCAGAACGGGAAGCACTTACCGAAATCTGTAAAGCAGTGCGTAAAGCGCAGAAGGCTGCCGGATGTCAGCGCTCGGTTATCGTCGCGCATAATGCGGCTTTCGATCAGAGTTTTCTGAATGCAGCAATAGAGCGGGTAAACCTTAAGCGTTCTCCTTTCCATGCTTTTGTGTCTTTTGATACAACAACATTATCAGCACTGGCGCTAGGGCAAACGGTGCTGGCTAAAGCTTGTCAGCAGGCGGGTATCCCGTTTAACCAGAAAGAAGCTCACAGTGCACTTTATGATACTGAAAGAACAGCAGAGTTGTTTTGTTTTATTGTCAACAAATGGCAACACTTGGGCGGCTGGCCATTGGCTGAGCCGTTGATTAGTAACAAGGTATTGCCAGAAGCAGAGTAATTCTGCCTCTGGCTAATGAAGCAGATTACTCAGCAGCTTCAGCTTTGGCTTTCTGACGGGCAGCAGCCTCTTTGATCAATGGTTGCAATTCACCACGCTGGAACATTTCCAGTATAATGTCGCAACCACCAACCAGTTCACCTTCAACCCACAACTGTGGAAAAGTTGGCCAGTTAGCATATTTTGGCAATTCAGCACGGATATCCGGATTTTGCAAAATATCCACATAGGCAAACTGCTCACCACAGGCAATCAGTGCCTGCGAAGCCTGAGCAGAGAATCCACAGCTTGGAAATTTAGGTGAGCCTTTCATAAACAGCAAAATCGCGTTATCTGCAATTTGCTGTTTAATTTTATCAATCGTTTCCATAGTTACCTCTGAGCGTTGTTCATATGACTATTTTACGTTGTTCCGGGAAGAGTTACACTTGAGATTCGGAAAAAAATCCCCAATTACTCATGCAAACATAATAACAGCAGTGCCAAAGCGACTGGCCTGAACTGTCATAAATATCCGGGCATAAAACTTGAGTATTTTAGTCAGGTTTTGTAGTCTACCGCTTGCAGACATTTTTAACAACGAAACAACGACACGGAGAATAATAATGGCTTTTGAATTACCAGCATTACCGTATGCAAAAGATGCATTACTGCCACATATTTCAGCCGAAACTCTGGAATATCACCACGGTAAGCACCACAATGCTTATGTAGTTAAACTGAACAGCCTGATTGAAGGTACTGATTACGCGGGCAAATCACTGGAAGATATCATCCGTACGTCTGAAGGCCCGGTATTCAACAATGCAGCCCAAATCTGGAACCATACTTTTTACTGGCACTGTCTGTCTCCAAACGGTGGCGGTGAACCTACCGGTGCACTGGCTGATGCCATCAATGCCAAATGGGGTTCATTCGCGGCCTTTAAAGCAGCTTTCAATGACAAAGCAGTCAACAACTTCGGTTCAAGCTGGACCTGGCTGGTGAAAAAAGCTGATGGTACTCTGGATATCGTTAATACCAGCAATGCAGCCACACCACTGACAGACAAAACAGTCACTCCTCTGCTGACTGTTGACTTATGGGAACACGCTTACTATATCGATTTCCGTAATGCCCGCCCTACTTACCTGGATGCTTTCTGGTCACTGGTTAACTGGAAATTTGCTGCTGATAATCTGGCAAAATAATTTCTGCGCTTTATCAGAACCCGGCTTATGCCGGGTTTTTTATTGGATTTAATCTGAGCTATCGCCTGCGCCCGCCTTTTCTTCCCGCCTATCGATCATTTTCTGTGCTAATTAGTTAAGCGAAAATGGATTTTACTGTCTAACCTTAGAGAAGAACCTGCTGATATACCGGCTGATACATACAAATAGTCTTCAGGCTGCCGGCCTGAACGATGAATTCCTACACGCATTGACCCGGAGGTGCATATGGGTATTTTTGAGCACTATAAATCACGCTATGAAGCAGCAAGGGAAGAAGAGTACAGCATCCAGGAATTTCTGACGTTATGTAAAAATGATAAAAGCAGTTATGCCACAGCAGCAGAGCGATTGCTTATGGCAATTGGAGAACCTGAACTAATCGATACTGCCCAGGACCCCAAACTGAGCAGGCTTTTTTCAAACAGGGTGATAGCCCGTTATCCTGCATTCTCCGAATTTTATGGAATGGAAGAAGCTATAGAACAAATAGTCTCCTACCTCAAACATTCAGCACAAGGGCTGGAAGAGCGCAAACAAATACTTTATCTGCTAGGGCCGGTTGGCGGTGGAAAGTCCTCATTGGCAGAAAAACTTAAACATCTGATGCAGCAAGTTCCGATTTACTACCTCAAAGGCTCACCGGTATACGATCACCCGCTGTGCCTGTTCGATGTGCAGGAAGACGGCAATATTCTGGAACAGGAATACGGCATCCCCAAACGCTACCTGCGGAATATTATGTCGCCATGGGCAACTAAACGCCTGCATGAATTCAATGGGGATATCAGCCAGTTCCGGGTAGTGAAAAAATACCCGTCAATTCTGGATCAATTGGCGATAGCCAAAACAGAACCCGGAGATGAGAACAATCAGGATATTGCTGCACTGGTTGGTAAAGTAGATATTCGTAAGCTGGAGCACTTTCCCCAGAACGACCCGGATGCCTACAGCTACTCAGGTGCATTATGCCGCGCCAATCAAGGCATGATGGAATTTGTGGAAATGTTTAAAGCACCAATCAAAGTGTTGCACCCATTACTGACGGCAACTCAGGAAGGCAATTACAATGGTACCGAAGGTCTGGCTGCCCTGCCTTTTGACGGTATTATTCTGGCTCACAGTAACGAATCTGAGTGGCAGACATTTCGCAACAATAAAAATAATGAAGCGTTTCTCGATCGGGTTTATATCGTCAAAGTACCCTATTGTCTGCGGGCAAGTGAAGAAATCAAAATTTACCAGAAACTGCTTGAAAACAGTGAGCTGAATAAAGCGCCCTGCGCCCCGGGAACACTGAGTACTCTGGCACAGTTTGCGGTATTGTCACGGTTGAAAACACCGGATAACTCCAGCATCTATTCCAAAATGCGGGTCTATGACGGTGAAAGCCTGAAAGACACCGATCCTAAAGCCAAGTCTTATCAGGAATATCGGGATTATGCCGGCGTTGATGAAGGTATGACCGGCTTATCAACCCGTTTCGCATTTAAAATACTGTCCAGGGTATTTAACTTTGACAGTGTTGAGGTAGCAGCTAATCCGGTGCACCTGTTCTATGTGCTGGAACAGCAGATAGAGCGAGAGCAATTTCCGGCAGATGTCGCTGAGCGCTACCTGGAACACCTTAAAGGTTATCTAACCCCCAAATATGTTGAATTTATAGGTAAAGAAATCCAGACAGCCTATCTGGAATCATATTCAGAATATGGTCAGAACATTTTTGACCGCTA
>CAZXTH010000022.1:13070-17949 GCA_964643585.1 uncultured Pseudoalteromonadaceae bacterium | reverse complement strand
TCTGCACTGCGTGGTGATAAATACGATGTATGTGCTTCTATACTGCGGGCAAAGGAGTTCAGAATCAGTTGGAAAACATCTTCACTCTGCGTTTGAGACAGACGTTTCTGAGTATTACGATAACGTTTAGTCAGTAACGTTTTGATTTCTTCATCATCTTTACCGGTAAGCCGCAGATTCAGGGCATCAAACTTAACCCGTTGACGCCACAATTCATCAAGCTCGGCACGGTCTTTAGGCCAGCTGGCTTTCTCACGGTCATACTCATAAAAATCATCTGTCGTGAAATCGAAGCCTTTATCCAGCAAGGAAACAGCATAATCAAAGCGCTCTGAACGCTGCTTCATCGTATGATTAAACATATCAAAAGCAAAACGTAAATCACCCTTTTGTAACGCATCTGAGAATTTTCCGCGGTTCTTACTGAACTCATCCACTTCCGACTGTAGTAATACATTGCGGTAAAAATCCAGATTCTTCAGGTAAAGATCAAAAGCCTTTACCGATTGCGAATCATCCAGCTTTACCGGTACATAATGACTGCGAGTGAAATAAGACGTGACACGCTTAGCGGCTGTAGCATGTTGCGGCTCCTGGCTGATAACTGGCAGAACAAGTGTTGATGAAGCTTGTTCTGTTGCAGCCTGAAGGCCGGCCGTCAGCATCATGGCGGCCATAAATACGGATAATTTCTTCATACGTTACTCTGTCTGTGTCAGGCCTGATACAAGCTGTCCTGACGGGTTTTAACAACCATACCAGAACCCAGCTGTACTGTCACATCGTCACGGTGCACTTCCAGTACGGTGGCCGGCATGGGTGCCTGACCTAGTTTTACCAATACTTTTTCACCTACTTTGACACCAGCAGAATCTACCGGTTGTAGTACAGGCTGAGGCTTGGCAGCTGGTTTGGATACTGGTTTTACAGCAGGTTTATGTTTTCCATTACGGGGATTAGAGGCTGAAGCAGAAGTTTTGTTCTGTACTTTTTTAGGTGAATTATCAGCTGGCTTGTTCTTAGCCCTTGCTTCCTGTTGGCGAGCTTTTCGGGCTTCAGCAACTTTTGCTTTACTTTGTTCAAGTACAGAACTGGCATGTTCAGCCTGTTGCTCACTGATCAGCTCACCTGCACTTCCATCAAGATCAATACGGGCAATACCGGTTTTAGTTGCTTCCAGATAGCGCCAACTGGAAGTATAAACTCTTAAAGCCTGACGCAGCTGTGTTTTGCTGACTAGCTCATCATCTTTCAGGCGTTCAGCCAGATCCTGGAAAATGCCAACCTTCAGAGGCTTGGCTTCTCCTTGCAGGCTGAAACACAGCGGGAATTTTTCAGCCAGATAAGCCAGCAATTCTTTTACATTAGTAGGTTTAACATGTTCTTCAGTTGGGGTTGTCATCAAAAGTTTCACTCTTCTTCATCACCGGTATATGTCTCAGATATACCTTCTTCCAGCTGATTGTGCACATATGCCAGGGCCCAATCAATCAGTTCTTCTTCTTCTGCTTCCAGCAGCACTGTATCACCCCGCAATTCATTCCATAACTGCGGAAATAAAACTTCAAGTTCTGCCGGAGTTACTTCATCTGGCAGCTCATCCCAAACGGCATGAAAAATAGCATTTAGCCGGTCAGCCACCAGCTCTTCTTCGCCATCCCAATCCCCCACTTCTGAAGGAGTGAGCAAATAATCATGTACAGAATACAATGCCTTCACAGTACGGTATCCAGATGCTGTTCAAATACCGCAACCAAAGATTCAAGCCCTGCTTGATCCTGCAGATCAAAACGTGAGAGTAACGGACTGTCAATATCCAGCACCGCTATAATCTCTCCTTTATGCCGTACCGGTAGTACAATCTCTGAATTACTGGCAGCATCACAGGCAATATGCCCGGGGAACTCATGCACATCAGGAACAAGCTGTACTTCACCAGTTGCTACTGCAGTGCCACAAACCCCTTTGCCTACAGCTATTCGAACACAAGCTACCTGCCCCTGAAATGGGCCCAGTACCAGTTCACCGTTACGCATAATATAAAACCCAGCCCAGTTCAGATCAGGCAGGTTGTTAAAAAGTAAAGCACTCAGATTTGCCATGTTAGCAATCAGGTCCGTTTCCTGCTCGATCAGCGAACGCCCCTGTTGCACTAACAGGCTATAAAATGCAACCTTATCACTTGGCATTTAAAAACTCAGATTAACTTGCAGCCCCTTACATTACTTGTTTTGGCACCGAAATTAAACCTTTTACAGCGAAACTTTTGTCATTGACAGAAGGCCTCTTTAAAAAAGTGTTATTTTTGTACAAAATGTGCCCGGATAATAGCATCAGTGTGCCTGTTGAGGGTTCGGAGGGTAGTGATATGCAGGCTGTTGTAACTGATGGCTGAAACGCCGTGTATCTTTGTAAGGTAACTTCATAAACCCTCCCACACCTTCACCGGTAATCAGAGATATTTTGCTCAGTATATTTTGGAGCAACCGGCTGAATTCTGTTTCAGCCGACGGATCAAGCAACCTGTAGTAACTATGAATCTTCATATACAAGGGTGTTACTTCAAAAATAATACAGCCGGTATGTCGTATCAGGTTTAATTTGACAATATCATCCATAATCGCATCAGGCAGAATTAACTGTTCATCAGGATCTCTGCCATCTTCAAAATAGGAGTGCTGTTTACTGGCGTCTTCCATGCTCAGCACCGGTGCCAGTTGATAAGGTATAGATACACCAGTTGGAACAATAAAAGGCTCATCTATCGTTTCACGGCTTATATGGATGGTATTACGGGCGTTAAACAGGCATGCCTTAAACGTTCCGAGTTTGCTGATGGCCCGGGCAAGGTTGACAACATTATTCACAGCAAGAGCAAAGGCTTTGCGCAACTGCTGATCATAAAGGTTAAGACTTGAATCAACATAAACACCACCCGCTTGCCAGTGAATAGCAAGGCCACCCACCACCGGATAACGAGCCAGTCTGCTGACTGCAGCAATAAATGCTTTTTCAGTTTCCCCCATGCCTTCCAGATAATTCTTATAGTAGCGCTCCAGTTGAACATCATCGACATAAGCTATCTGATCCTCTTCACTGTGTTCCCGCAGAAAAGATTTACGCGACGAGTAAACAACAGTATCCAACTCGCGTAGTTCGGGGCTAACCCATACCGGCAATAACGGCTCATCTGCAAATAATGGTAAATCAGGCAAATACAGGTGGCGTAAGCGTGACATATGCCGTAAAAAATAATCTCCTGCTTGCTGGCGTAAACTCGGGTCATCAGACAGCATATTGTCCAGAATGTTAGCAAACTCAACAGGAAGTCCAAGACTTCTTGCAGGAATCGCCCGCCGGCCAAAACGGCAAGACTGACCTGATGCCAGAGCATAAAGAGTGCTGGCAATACCCTGTTCATCAAAGCGAGGACTGGAAAGTTGTCCTGTTCGCTGTTCAGGACCAATAAAATAAACATCACCCATTCTGGCGTTAGAGTGCTGTAAATCAGCAGACATTAGCTGCATCACATTATTTGAAAGATATTGGCCCTGAGCATCCATCTGGGCAAAAACAGATGAGCCCCAGTCAATCAGACTAACTTTGCCTGTAGCAGTATCATAAACCAGATTGGACGGTTTGATATCTCCATGCACTACCGGAGCTGCCTCTCCATTCTTAACATGGCTACGCAATACCATAAGCAACTCGGCCAACTGGGTAGCAATATCAATCAGTAATCGTGCAGTTAAGCGCCCATGACGTAGGCTGAATTGCTCAAGATCGATGCCTGCAGCTCTGCCCATCATCAAAATGCCCTGCTTACGAATAACCTGATAGGTAATATAACGGGGGACTGCAGGATGGCGAATTTGAGACAGCATATAAGCTTCATCGGCAAGACGCTCCTGAATATGCTGAGGTAAGGTTATTCTGGAAAACTTAAACACACATGATTGCCCGTCAGCTCCCTTTCCAGCAAAAGCAAAACCGTAAGCTCCCTTACCAATCAGTTCAATATGCTGGTATCCCAGTTTTTGCAACTCTTCGATACAAAGTGCCACCCATTCCTTCAGTTTACGGGCATCATTTGCATTTAGCAGATAGACAGACTGCTCTTCCGGGATATAGAAATTACGAAGCTGATTTTTGTACTGCATAATTCTGGTTGGCCATAAATGTAAAACCCACTTGATATTACCAAGTGGGTTTTAGCAGAAAAGAAAGCAGCTGTCATGCACTTACATGCCGATCAGCTCAGGCTGACCAGCATCGTAGCAGGCTCTTCCAGGTACTGTTTCCATAAATTACAGAAACGCGCCATAGTACCGCCATCAATAACCCGGTGATCACCAGACCAACTGACTTGCATCAGTTGACAGGCAACAACCTGTCCCTGACTGTCAAAGCGTGGCAGAGATTGCACTTTACCTAATGCCACAATAGCTACTTCTGGTTTATTAATAATAGGAGTCGCTACTGTGCCACCAAGTGCACCGATATTGGATATCGTGACAGTACCACCTTTAAGGTCTGCCGGCGACACCCTGCCATCACGTGCCTGCTCTGTAATGCGTGTCAGTTCTGTAGCAATATCCAATACCGATTTAGACTGACACCCCTTAATATTAGGTACCAGAAGTCCCACTTTTGAGTCCACTGCCACGCCAATGTTATGTTCGGACAGATATGTCAGCAGAGTGCAATCATCATTGACCCGGCTATTGATTACCGGAAACTGCTTGATAGCCATAGATAGTGCTTTAATGAAGAACGGCATCATTGTCAGTCTGATACCCTGCTCTGCATATTGATCTTTCAAGCGTCCTCTGAGTGCAATCAATGCAGTCAAATCAATCTCTTCACAGTATGTAAAATG
>CAZXTH010000022.1:5655-13060 GCA_964643585.1 uncultured Pseudoalteromonadaceae bacterium | reverse complement strand
AGATTCGGTCATCTGCCGGGCCATTGCTGCCTTAATACCTTTAATAGCTTCAGTCTTATCAGCCACTGTGCTGCCAGGTTCAGAAACACGAGGGCAGGATTGTGGTTGAGTGTCTTTACCTTCGGCAAATGCGACAACATCAGCTTTATAAACCCGACCTTTATCTCCGGAACCTGCAACACGGGTTAAATCGACATCAAGCTCCCGAGCTAACCGCCGCACTGCCGGACTTGCAACAGCTTTGGTAGTTGTTGTTCCGGATCGTTTTGTTGCAGTATTAATCACAGCTTGCGGGTGCATTTTTCTATCGTCAATAACCGGCGATACTGATGCTGTATTAGCTGCAATACTCATCTCAAACAGGGGCTGGTGTACTTTAGCTATATCGCCTTTCTGATAATAGAGTTTAGTAATGGTACCAGAATGTTTTGCCGGGATCTGAACCAGCGCTTTATCAGTCATCACGTCACAAACCGGCTGGTCTTCTTTAATCTGCTCGCCTTCCTGTACCAGCCACTCCACAATTTCACATTCTACAATACCCTCGCCGATATCTGGCAGAATAAAGTCTTCTGTGATATACCCCCCGGATGCGGGTGATACTGCATCAGTAGTTACCTCTGTTGTAACAACGGCTGGCTCAGAAACATGATCGTGGATGTCCATTTCAAATAATGGTTGGTGTACTTTGGCAATATCACCTTTCTGGTAATAGAGTTTTGTGACTATACCATCGTGAACAGCAGGGATCTGAACCAGCGCTTTATCGGTCATCACGTCACAAACCGGCTGGTCTTCTTTAATCTGCTCACCTTCCTGTACCAGCCACTCCACAATTTCACATTCCACAATACCTTCGCCGATATCAGGCAGAATAAAATCTTTCTTCACAACTGCCTCCTAGAAGTTTACCGAGCGTTTAATGGCTTCATATGTTTTAAGGTGATCGGCCACATATTCTTTTTCAAGTGCCAACGGATAGGGCGTATCCAAACCACACACCCGTTCAATAGGGCTTTCCAGATACAGAAAACAGCGTTGCTGAATAGTCGCAGCAATTTCACCGGCAAATCCCCCCGTCAAAGGGGCTTCGTGGTTAATTACCAACCGGCCAGTTTTCAGTACCGACTCAGCGATGGTATCAGCATCCCATGGCAGAATACTGCGTAAATCAATAATTTCGCAGGATATGCCATCCTTCTCAGCCATATCAGCGGCTTTTTGGATAGTTTCTATCTGGGCTCCCCATGCCAAAAGAGTGACATCTTTACCTTCTTTGATGATTTCTGCCTTGCCGATAGGCAATTCATAGTAATCTTCTGGTACCTCGCCGGTAGAGGCGCGGTAAAGCTTCTTTGGTTCAAAGAAAATCACCGGGTCCGGACAACTAATAGACGCCAGTAATAACCCTTTAGCCTGATAAGGATCACGTGGCACAACCACTTTCAGGCCGGCAGTATGTGCAAAGTAAGCTTCAGGTGACTGACTATGGTAATGGCCTCCGGCTATGCCGCCACCATAAGGCGTCCGAAAAACCAAACCTCCAACATGGAACTGATTACCGGAACGGTAGCGGAATTTGGCTGTTTCATTCACAATCTGATCGAAAGCAGGAAAGATATAATCGGCAAACTGAATTTCAGCTATTGGTTTCATTCCCTGAGCTGCCATGCCGTTAGCAAATCCGGCTATCCCCTGCTCTGTTAACGGAGTATTAAAGCAACGGGCTTTACCATATTTTTCCTGAAGCTTACTGGTTGCCCGGAAAACACCACCAAAATAACCAACATCTTCCCCAAAGCAAACTACAGTTTCATCTTTAGCCATTGCCAGATCCAGAGCATTATTGATAGCCTGGAGCATATTCATTTTTGCCATTAATCAAGTCTCCCGGACGTAACAGGATAAGCATCAGGATATTTACGGATATGCGCTTTAAGTTGATCCAGTTGCTGCTGCAACAAGGGAACAGGTTCAGCATATACATCAGAAATCAGATGCTCTATCCCGGGTTTAGAGACCTTTTCTGCGATTTTAAGTGCTTCAAGAATTTCTGTCCGCAGTGCTTCATGCTGGCTTTTATCCGCATCATCGTCCAGCCAGCCTTGCTGTAACAACCACAGGCGGAAACGAGCTAGAGGATCATTACGGCGCCATGTTTCTTCTTCTTCACGAGAACGATACCCACTAGGGTCATCAGAGGAAGAATGCGCTCCGAGCCGGTAAGCTATAGACTCAATCAATACCGGCTCATTATGTTTCAAAGCATAATCACGGGCCATTTGTGTTGCCTGATATACAGCCAGTACATCGGCACCATCCACTCTTATAGCTTTCATGCCATAACCAACAGCACGGCAGGCAATACCATCACCAACAAATTGCTCATTAGCAGGTGTCGAAATAGCGTATCCATTGTTACGACAGAAAAATAATACCGGAGCTTTATGTACTGCAGCCATATTCAAACCTGCATGAAAATCCCCTTCTGAAGCAGCTCCCTCACCAAAATAACAAAGCGTAACATTACTGAGCCCTCGCAATTTTTGTGCGTAGGCATAGCCACTGGCTTGGGGGATTTGAGTACCAAGTGGTGAAGAAATTGTCATGTAGTGAATGGCGTTAGAGCCATAATGGACAGGCATCTGCCGTCCTTTTCCAAGATCCAGCTCATTCGAGAACAGCTGGTTCATAAATTGTTCCAGTGTAAATCCTCGGTATCGTAAAGCTCCCTGTTCACGGTACTGAGCCATGATCATATCATCATCATCCAGCGCCGCAGCGCTACCCACAGTAGCCGCTTCTTCACCAAGGCATTGCATATAGAAACTGATACGCCCTTGCCGTTGTGCAGCCAGCATTCTTTCATCTAATACACGGGTGAATACCATGGTGTTATAGATTTTCAGAGCAATGTCTTTATTCAACTGCGGCGCTGTTGCACCTTCGTATAGGCTGCCATCATCTCTCAGAACTCGTAACGTCGGAATGCTAAGCGCATTCCCTGCCGTAAATTCTGCTTTATGCACTGTTGTGATAGTGGCATTGTTTGGGTTAGTCATAGAGTATCTCTTGGTTGTTACTCGTGAAATCTGGTTATTACAGCTTTGCAGCCAGTCATCCAGTATCAGTGATCGGAGCTGGCCTGTTTATTATAGGCAGGCAAGACTTTACCTTTACGTAAACTGTATTGCAACCGCACGGTTTAACCAGTGCGGTGTGTAACACAAAACGATTGTCAGTTTATATTTACTGTTAGAACCTGTCTCGGATCTGCTGCACTTTGGCTCTGTGGTGTTAAAAACAGCTTCATAACCAAAGGTTGAACGTACTTTAGTACAACCCGTAAGGGCGAGCTTCGCGAGTAAAATGCTCATTTACTCTGTGTAAACTGCGCTTTCTCACCTGTTCTTGCCTTGCATAACCTTTGTTCGCGAGATCTGAGACAGGTTCTTAGAGGGAAAATAGAAGGAACTAAACTGAATTACACTACATTATCCACAATCGACGCCGGGGTAACCATCAACATGGCCCTTTGCCCTACTGCAACTTTGGCATTAGGGAAAATAATAGCTTCTCCTTCCTGCTCCACCCGGTATTCAGTATCACCATCTGTCGCTAACAATGTCCCTACCGGATAAGTTGTAAAGTTTTCAACAGCATCGGCAAAATGTAGCCTGAAATCCTGAGTTTGCTTAATAATAGAGCGATAAACCTGATAAATATTAAAATTAGACTGATCAAATAAAGGAGTAATAAGTTTTGGCTGGCTAACTAACTCACGCAAAGTATTTCTGGTTTGAGAAAACCTGCTCATATCATTCTGTCCAAACGGGCGAACTTTACCCAGCTCAATAGTAAACGCTGCAGCACCAAAAGTCGCTGAAGCAAAATAACTAAACGTTGTTGCCGGACTTTGCATTAATAAAACCGTATCAACACCACACGCTAATAAAAAATTGAACTGATTACGTTGCCATGGCGCGCCATGCAAAAACGGACAAACTGCAAATTTCTCAAACCGGGAACCTCTGATTGCAGTATGCAAATCGTACAGGCAACGACTACGCGTAGCAGAGTCAGTAACGCGTACCCCATTAAAGAAGCGCCCTACATATTCCTCTAAAGCCTTTGCGCGCTTACGTTCAGCGTTTGTCAGTCCTGCACCTTTACTATGATGCCCTGAAAAAAGACGATTCAGATTTTCTGTAACTTCTCTGCTTGCCTGATTAATTGCAGGAGGGTTGCCAAAAATAACCAGCAAACGATGCTCTAACGGCAATTTTTCTAGCAAAATATCGGATACAAGCTCGGCACAAATCTCTATTGGTGCAGTTTCATTTCCATGGATACCACAAGACAGAACAATATCTTTGTTAGTCAGTACCTGCGGCTCAAAATAAATAATTCCGGTATCCCACACCTCTACTGAGATATCATTTTTCAGTTTGAATTTAAAAGGAGCAAGACCATCAGGGTTTGCCAGCGTCAGAGTCAGAAAATCCCCTGTTTCTGATAATTGCTGCATTATTTACCATACCTCTGTATTTTTTATTTCGGCTAATCAGCTAAAAGCCACAACCTTCTCGCGTTCAGACTGTTTTGCTTTATACATTGCTGCATCAGCATCAGCCAGTAACTGCTTCAGGTTATATCCTGATAAGTCTGATGAGCTGACACCAAAAGAAGCGCTAAGTTTAAATTTATGGCCAGCTGTGTCAGTTTCTATTCCTGAAATAGCATCGCGGCAAATTTCAGCCAGAAGAACAGCTTTATCAGCCTGGCAACTGGGCAGTAACACTGCAAACTCTTCACCACCAATACGACCAAAAACATCATTATTGCGCATAAAATTCCGGCATATTTTTACAACTTGCTGTAATGTCCAATCACCGGCTGCATGACCATGTTCTTCATTAATCGCTTTAAAATTATCTAAATCAAACAGTATCAGCGCTGCAGGTTGTTCATTCGTCTGACAATACTCTAGTGCCGTTCTGGCCTGTGAGGTAAAATGATATCTGTTGCTTATACCTGTCAACAAGTCTGACTCTGCAATCAGCTTAAAACGCTTACGGCCACTTAGTCCTCTGTATGCCAAAATAGCCAGAATAATTAACAATACAGAAAACAAACCAAGCACTACCCTGCTGTTTCTGACTTCATTACGGTAAAGCTGTTGTTGCAGGTACAGTAATTCATTGTCTTTATCCAACAGCTCTATACGCTGGTTTTTGACTTCTATTTCACCACGTGCCAGATAGTAAGCTAACTGTTGCTGGGTTTTCAAATCACTATAAGCGCGATTAGCTGAACTGTACTTTTCATAAAATTTCAAAGCGTCTTCAAATTGTTGCTGCTCTTTAGCAATCTGGTAAAGCGATTCATAAGCAGAAACAAATGGTAAACTTGCTTCATTCGCACTAACCATTGAGATTGACCGCTCAGCCAGCTCCCTAGCTGGGCCAAACTCACCAAGATGCAAATATAATTTAGAGCCCATTGCCAGATACTCAGCAATAAGAGTGGGATAGCGAGTTGCAACTAAAGCATCATAGTGTTGTTGATAATATTCTAATGCCTCATCATAATGATTATTCTTTAGCATAAATCTGAGTTGGTATGCTCTGGCAATACCGACAACAACAAATTCCTCATGTTGTTGGCAAAAGTTAATCACATTATCAATTTCATTTCTGAACTCTTGATCCTTATTGCTCCACAGATAAGACTCAACTTTATAAACACCGGAATAGCACTTACCCTTATCTGTTTTAGCCATACGTTCGTAGTTAAGTGCATAGTTCAACCCCAACTCATAGTTTCCTAATTGGTTATAGGCCAAAGCAAGAATGCCATACCCTCCTTCTTTTAGAAGCTGGTCATTCATTTGATTCAGACGACTGGCAATCTGATCAAGGTGTACAAAAGCTTCCGTATAGGACTTTGACAGCATAAACAAATTAACGGCAAGCATATTCGCTCTGAACAACAATTGTTCACTCTGCTGATACCGTAATACATTGTTCAGATATTCTCTTGCCTGCGGATAATCTGCATTAAAAAGGCTTTGATAGCCGCGAAGGATATTAAAATACCCAGTCTCATAATCAGAAAAAGATGTATATTCATGAGCTAACTCTTCGAGCCCTGCATTAAAACGGCTATTGTCTCTGACTTTTATTTTATCCAGCTCTTCCAAGCGGTCAGTAATACTCGCCTGACTAGCGCTAGCATTTGTAGCTAAAACAAAAAACAAAAAACAAAGAACGGCATAACCAAGCAAGTTATGCCGTATCAAAGATAAGAACTTCATGCGCATCGACTAATCTGTAACTCTTGAATCACTACGTCATCTTCTTTAGGCACTTGAATCATGCATACGATATTAGTACGAGCGTCCGCCAGACTCGTCAGTTGCTCAACATCATTATCACTCAATGCTTTTTTCACTGCTAAATCATCAAATTCTGTAGCATCAATCAGCTGTCTGACGGAGCTATCTTCCCATCCAGCTGTACTACCCGTTTTTTCAAGAAAATCGATCAGTTCTTTCATGATAATCTCCACTAAATACAAAATAGCGCGAATTTTCACTGTCAGGTATAAAACCAACCTTTTCTGCTACTTTCCGAGCCGCAATATTAAGCGTATCGATTTCAATCACAATACGCTGGGCATTACATGAGCTGATTAACCAGCCCACAACTCTCCGGGAAATATGCTCAGCCAGACCTTTGCGATAAAAGTCTGGCAACAGCATAACCCCGAATTCAAAAATTCTGTTCAGCTTATTCGTTACAGTAATGCCTGTTATCCCAATAGGCAAAGCCAACCTTTTGTTTCTTATCACAAACAACTTCTTTTCGGACAACGGGTCACGATTAAAATCGACAGCTCGCCCGAAAGAAGCAACTAATTGTAGTTCAGTTAAAGGTTTTCCAATATGCTTCATTACTTCAACCGAACCATACAACTGGCGGAAAAGCGCCAAATCACGTTCTTGTAACAAATAAAAATCCAGTATCTGGTCATTTAAACAAGAAAGATCTGATAAAGCCAATTTCAGTTCCCTCTTAGTTTTTCTAATTCCTGCAACACCCTCTGATTAATCTGCATGTCGTGTGCCGGAGGAATAACCAATGTTGTTTTCTGAGTTAAGGTTGCAGCTGGTAAGCTGCCAAGAGTTATACGCTCATGCCGGAATTGCTGAATAGCAAGGCTTTTGGCTTCATAAAGAATTACCTGATGCTCATAAGGATAAGTTTCTGTAAGTAAACGTACCAGAACCTGTAATTGATGGCTGCCGGTTGAAAACTTTGCCAGCGTTTGTTCACCAGCAAGCCCAATTTGCCAGAGAATCAGGTAAGCAGAAGGATCGATCTGTCGTTGATAAAACATAAAC
>CAZXTH010000022.1:2076-5645 GCA_964643585.1 uncultured Pseudoalteromonadaceae bacterium | reverse complement strand
ACTGGCTGGCTTCATAGTGCTGACAACCATATGTACCCGGATCTATAGCAAGATCTGCAAATAAGCAATCTTCAGCAGAAATACCAGGTTCCATATGCGCATAATACCCGGCGGATTTGGCAAGACGTATAGCAGTATGGGGCACCAAAGCAAAAACGCCCGGGTGGCCGTAAAATGCCCCAACCACTTTTTTGCCATCTTTAACTTCATGCAGCATGGCGGAAATCATCTCGCGATAACTGATTTTGCGGGATTTACCTTCCTGATAGTAAGGCTGCAGACTCCTGACATTCTGATTCATCTGCATAATCCACTGCTCAGTCAAACCATCAGCAGTCAATACAAATACGACATCAGCCTGCTCGATATAATTACGAGAAACAGGGGTAATATGGGCACCCAGCGTCATACCGGTACCAACACAGATTAAACTACCATTACTCACTCTGTTGTTGCCTGTGATTACTGAATACCTATATCACTATAGGATAATCTGACAAATTTAACCAATATTATTAAAGCTATATTAACCTTGAGACAAATAAAAAACTAAAAAAATAAAGCCATCAAACGATGGCTTTAATGATATTTATTCGGGTTTTATCTGGCACCGTTCCAGATGCCACACTTTGCTTACATAGTCTTCAATAGACCTGTCAGAAGTAAATTTACCCACACTTGCCGTATTAAGAATTGTTCTTTTTGCCCAGCCAGCTCGGTCCCGATACCATTGATCAATCTTTTGATGTGCCTGCAGGTAAGATTCAAAATCTGCCATTACAAGAAACGGATCGCCTTCATCCAGCATGCTTCGTTTGATAGCAGCAAGCTCGCCAGGTTTACCTGGTGTAAAATAGTCGGTTTCCAGCCAGTCAAGAATCGCTTTAAGTTCAGGGTTCTGATAATAATAGTCAGCACTGTTATACCCTTTAACCAACAGAGCCTTAACTTCATCTACTGTAAGACCGAATATAGCAATATTTTCATCACCAACTTCTTCGGCAATTTCGATATTAGCGCCATCAAGTGTGCCAATAGTAATGGCCCCATTCAACGCCAGTTTCATATTTCCGGTACCAGATGCTTCTTTACCCGCAGTCGAAATTTGCTCAGACACATCTGCCGCAGGAATCATTTTTTCAGCCAGCGTTACCCGGTAATTTGGCATAAATACCACTTTAATTCGGTTTTTAACACGCTTATCGCTGTTGATCTTTTCTGCTACTTTATTGATTGCATAGATAATTTCTTTGGCAAGCTTATAACCTGGGGCAGCCTTCGCGCCAAACAGGAATACTCTGGGCACCATATCATAATCCGGATTTTGTAAAATCCGACGGTACAATGCCAGAATATGCAGTAAATTCAGATGCTGACGCTTATATTCATGCAAACGTTTAATCTGCACATCAAAAATGGCATGAGGGTCAATATCTATCCCTGTCAGCTTTTTCACCTCAGCAGCTAATTCAGCTTTATTTTGCTGCTTAATCGCCATAAAGGCATCCTGAATCGCCGGATCATCCGCATAAGCAGCAAAACGGGACAACTGTTTCAAATCTGTTGGCCAGGCAGTGCCTATTTGCTCATCGATCAAATGAGAAAGCCTGGGATTACAAGATTTAAGCCAGCGCCGTGGTGTTACGCCATTAGTTACATTGGTGAATTTATCAGGCCATAAAGCAACCATTTCCGGAAACAGGTCTGATTTAACCAGTTCAGAATGTATTGCAGCCACACCATTTACTTTAAAAGAGCCTATAACAGACAAGTGTCCCATACGAACCATAGGTTCGTTCCCTTCTTCTATGATAGATAGCTTACGCTTTTTCTCATTATCTCCGGGCCATAACACATCAACCTGCTCTACCAGGAAACGACGGTTAATTTCATAAATGATTTCAAGATGCCGGGGTAATACCTTCTCAAACAGCCTGACTGACCATTTTTCCAGTGCCTCTGGCAACAAGGTATGGTTCGTATAAGCAAAGACCTGCTGGCATATGCCCCAGGCTTGCTCCCATTGCATTTCAGCACGGTCAACCAGAATACGCATCAGTTCAGGAATAGCGACCGCCGGATGGGTGTCATTAAGTTGGATCACGACCTGAGCAGTAAAAGCACTCCAGTCATCCTGGTGCACACGCTTATAACGACGGATAATATCTTTCAGAGAGCAGGAGCAAAAGAAATACTGCTGAATCAGCCGCAATTCTTTACCTGCTTCAGTTTCGTCATTCGGGTACAACACTTTGGATATTGTGCCGGCTTCAATATTCTCCCGGGCAGCATCAACATAACCTCCGGAGTTAAATACGTCCCAGTTAAAAAAGTTACTGGCCCGACTTTCCCATAAACGCAGTACATTCACTGAACTGCCATTGTAACCAACAATAGGAATATCCCACGGTACACCTTTGATAATACGCCCCGGGTGCCATACTTTTTTCATTCTGCCTTGTAAGTCATATACGGTTTCGACGTAACCATAAACTGACACTTCCTGAACAGATTCAGGCCGGCAGATTTCCCACGGGTTACCGTATTCACGCCAGCTGTCAGGCCGCTCAATTTGCCGTCCATCCTGAAAACTCTGCCTGAACAAACCATTCTCATAATGGATACCATAACCGATTGCCGGATAATTCAGAGTAGAAAGAGAGTCAATAAAGCAGGCTGCCAGGCGGCCTAAGCCGCCATTTCCCAGAGCCATATCTTCTTCTTGGTCTTCCAGATCAGCAATATCGAAACCCAGTTCCGATAATGCTTGTTTTGCCTGATCATAGAGTCCCAGATTATGCAGATTATTGCTGAACAGACGGCCCATCAGATATTCAAGACTAAAATAGTGCAGCGCCCGGGTATTTTGCTGGAAGTGTGTACGCTGAGTATTGCGCAGGCCATCATAGATTTGTTCATTAACTGCGGCACAGGTAGCACGCCACCACGCTTGTGGGCTTGCCTTATTGATATCTGTCCCTAATGTAGAATGTAAATGTTTGACGATCCTTTCTTTTAATTGCTCAGTTGCAACTATATCCTGCTTTTTCATTGCCAACCCTGAAAATAGTAACGCTGCTGTTTAAAGCAGCAAGGTGATTGCTGAATGTAGAAAACTTACAAAAACAATACCTTAACTACAGCTTTCTGGCAAAGTAAAAGGCAGCAGCATCAGAGTGCGATGATAAATATCTACTGCCTTTTCATATAGTTATATATTACTGAATACGTATTCAACGAAAGCTTTGGCATCTTGTTCTAACTGTAGCAGATGAGCCTGATCAATAAAGCTTTCAAGATAAATTTTATACGCATTTTCGGTACCGGATGGTCTGGCCGCAAACCAGCCATTTTTGGTTACCACTTTTACACCACCAATATCAGCCTGATTACCCGGAGCTTTAGTCAGTACAGCCAGGATAGGATCGCCTGCCAGTTCCTTTTGCTGCACACTGCCAATATCCAGACTTTTAAGTGCAGCCTTTTGCTCAGCAGATGCAGGAGCATCAAGACGGCGATATAGCGGAGACCCAAGCTCTCGTGTAAGCGCCTGATATTGCTGGTAAGGA
>CAZXTH010000022.1:0-2066 GCA_964643585.1 uncultured Pseudoalteromonadaceae bacterium | reverse complement strand
CTGTTTTCGCCAGCATTTCTGCTGCCAGCAGTCCCAGAATAAAGCCATCTTTATCGGTGGACCAGGCAGTACCATCCATACGCAGGAAGCTTGCACCAGCACTTTCTTCACCGCCAAATGCTGTTGTTCCCTGATGCAGACCGCTTACAAACCATTTAAAGCCAACCGGCACTTCCTGTAGTTTACGGCCACGAGCTGAAACAACCCGGTCAATAAGAGCGCTGGAAACCAGTGTTTTACCTATAACCAGTTCAGGTGACCAGCCAGGGCGATTAGACAGTAGATAATTAATTGCGACAGCCAGATAATGGTTTGGATTCATTAAACCGCCACTGCGGGTAACAATACCATGCCGGTCAAAATCAGGATCGTTACCGATAGCAATATCAAACTGATCTTTCAGTTGTATCAAGCCAGACATTGCACAGGCAGAAGAGCAATCCATGCGGATTTTGCCATCTTTATCCAGCGGCATAAAAGCAAATGCAGGATCAACTTTCTTATTGACGACTGTAATATTTAATCCATAGCGTTCAGCAATACGCGGCCAGTAATCGATACCAGAACCACCCATCGGGTCAACACCAATTCGGATACCCGCTTTAGCAATTGCTGCCATATCAATCACATTAGCCAGATCATCAACATAATGCTGAATATAATCGATATGCTGGCAATAACCTGACTGGATTGCCAGATGGTAAGGCATCATTTTGACACCTTCCAATTCTCTTGCCAGTAATTCATTAGCCCGCTTTTCAATCCAATTTGTCACATCAGTATCAGCCGGCCCGCCATGTGGAGGATTATATTTAATCCCTCCGTCTTCCGGAGGATTATGCGAGGGCGTAATCACAATACCATCTGCAAGATTTGTCGTTGCCCCCTGATTCTGGGTCAGAATGGCATGAGAAATTACCGGAGTCGGTGTATAGCCCAATCCTTTCTGAATGCAAACCTGAATATTATTAGCAATCAGAACTTCCAGAGCCGAAGCAAAAGCAGCCTCAGATAAAGCATGGGTATCTTTTCCCAGAAACAACGGCCCCGTAATACCGTGTTTTTTACGATAATCAGCAATCGACTGACAAACTGCCAAAATATGGGGCTCATTAAAACTACAACTTAAAGAACTACCCCGGTGTCCAGAAGTCCCAAAACTGACTTTATGCTCCGGATTGATATGAATATCAGGCTCCAATACATAATACGCTGTCAGCAACCGGCTGATATTTGGAATAAGCTCATTGGGAACTGGCTGGCCTGCCAGAGGATGAAGAGACATAAGAATTCCTTATAATAATTCGCGGATACGCTCTGCGTCCTGTTCACTATAGCCAAGTTTCTGTGCTGTTTCAGTTAGCATCATCTTCTTGCGCGTGGTATTTGAATTAGTAATCACCCAGAAATCCGTGTTTGGAATTTGCTTTGGGTTAGTGCTGCTGCCAGCTTCCGACAGTTCCGCCTCTGAGCACCCAAAGTACAAACGGTTACGGCCTTTTATCTCTAAAACTTTAGTAAAGCCGTTCTTATGCACTCTGGCCAACGCAGATAAAATTAACAGGAAACGCCCTACTACACTGGACTCAGCCTGAAGCTCCTGGCGATTCACCACATCAAAAATACTGCCATTTGCGGGCAATTTCTTTTCTGGTTCCGGTACTTTTTCTACCGGAGCCTGGCTGGCAGGAATTGCCACAGTTTTGTTATTTCCCAACAACAGACGCCGCAGGATATCAGAGGCGTTTTCACCGATCTGCTGTGTCTGGCTGGCTATGTAATGATAAAGGTCATCATCAATTTCGATGGTTTTCATGAAGTTATTCCGTCAGCCCCAAATAGCCTCCATTATATAAAGGCTTTAGCACTGACGCCAGCAAGATGATTTGATAGAATCAAAACTCTGAACTAATCAGCAGGTTTATTATGAAGTTACACTCTCAGCTTACCGGTCAGGGCGAGCCTGTTGTGCTTATCCACGGTCTTTTCGGCAGTTATGAAAATTTAGGCATTATTGCCAGAGCATTAGCAGAGCAATGGCAGGTTGTGAATATCGATGTCCGTAA
>CAZXTH010000021.1:5757-18318 GCA_964643585.1 uncultured Pseudoalteromonadaceae bacterium | reverse complement strand
GCAAAATTATCACCGAAAGCTGCACCGATGTTGGCCCGGCGCTGTTCTTCTCTCTGCTGGTCATTACCGTCAGCTTTATTCCGGTATTTATGCTCGAAGCACAGGAAGGTCGCCTGTTTTCACCATTGGCCTATACCAAAACCTTTGCTATGGCTGCCGCTTCTATGCTGGCGATTACGCTTATTCCGGTGCTGATGCTGTACTTGCTAAAAGGCAAGATCCCCGCCGAAAAAAGTAATCCTTTAAACCGGCTGCTGACCGCCCTGTACCGCCCGGTATTAACACTGTGTCTGCGTTTTCCCAAAACACTGGTATTCGTCGCTTGCGCCGCGCTGGCGGTAAGCTGGTATCCGTGGCATAAGCTTTCCAGCGAGTTTATGCCTGCGTTTGCCGAAGGTGATTTATTGTATATGCCCACCACCTTACCAGGTATCAGCCCGGCCACGGCTTCCAGATTACTGCAACAAACCGACCGGTTGATTAAAACGGTGCCAGAAGTGGACACCGTACTGGGTAAAAGCGGACGGGCACAAACCGCGACCGATCCAGCGCCGCTGACCATGCTGGAAACCAGTATCAAACTAAAACCGCAGCAGCAATGGCGTGATGGTATAACCCTCGATGACATTATTGCTGAACTGGACCGCACGGTGCAGGTGCCGGGGCTAACCAATGCCTGGCTGCCGCCGATCAAAACCCGCATAGATATGCTGTCTACCGGCATCAGAACACCGGTTGGTGTGCGCATTACCGGGCCCGATTTAGCCACTATTTCACAGGTTGCGGAATCATTGGAGGCACAAATCAAAAACCTGCCCGGCCAGCGCTCAGTGTTTGCCGAACGTACAGAGTCCGGTTTGTACCTGCAAATTAAACCCAATATGCAGCAACTGGCACGCTATGGTATGACCGTCGCCCAGTTGCAGCAGTATGTGGCCTATGCCATTGGCGGACAGGCCATCAGCCAGAGTATTCAGGGGCGTGAAAGCTACGCCATCAGCCTGCGTTATCCGAAAGAACTGCGTTCGCACAGCGAAGATATCAGCCAGCTTCCACTGCAAACCGCCGATGGTGCTTATATCCTGCTGGAACAAGTTGCTACCGTCAGCATTGAGCCGGGGCCAGTTATGATCCGCGCTGAAAATGCCCGCCTCACCGGCTGGATTTATATCGACCTGACCGGCGAACTGCAATTAGGCGACTACCTGCCTCAGTTACAACAGCTATTACAGCAGCAAAGCTATCCGCCGCAGGTTAGTGTCAGTATCGGCGGGCAATATGAATATATGGAACGGGCGGAACAACGCTTATATCAGTTAGTGCCACTGACACTGGTACTGATTGTGATACTGCTGTACTTCACTTTCCATAACATGACCGATGTGCTGCTCGTGCTGTTCAGCCTGCCTTTTGCCCTCAGTGGCAGTTTATGGTTACTCTGGTCGCTGGACTACCACCTGTCCGTCGCAGTAGCCGTCGGTATGATTGCTCTGGCAGGTGTGGCTGCCGAATTTGCCGTTGTCATGTTGCTGTATCTGAAACGGGCGATTGCTGATCAGCAGCCACAAAACCGGCAACAACTGTGGCAAGCCATTATGTACGGTGCCGTGCAGCGGGTTCGCCCTAAAGCCATGACAGTACTGACCATAATTGTCAGCCTGCTGCCTATTATGCTGGGCAGCGGTACTGGTAATGAAGTCATGCAGCGCATCGCCGCGCCGATGCTCGGCGGTATGATTGCCGCACCGCTGGTATCCATGCTGTTAATGCCGGTGCTTTACTACATAATTTATCAGACTCGGCATAAGCTGCCAGCGGCCTGAATCTAAAGGCCATAACGGTATTCGCCGTTATGGCTTATTTCATTACATATCAAAAAATTAACTAAGCGCAGCCCCAAATACGGTTTGCTGTAAACTTGGCCGCTGCATAACCTTATGGTGCCAGCAAGCCAGTTGTGGCTGATGCTGCTGCCACTGATATTCCGGCAAACGGAAATTGAGATAATCGAGCGCTACTGCGACAGCTAAACTGCCAGTATCAGGTTGAGCGCTGTCGTCTGGCATACGACTGTCTGGTAGCTGGATGTTCTGCTCCAGCCAGTCAAGGGTCTTCAAGACGGCGGTATTTCTGCGCTGTCCGAGTTCAGTATTATCGCTATCCTGGCCATAATGTTTGCGGGAAATCATGGTGGTAAATGCGGCATCCATCAGCCCCTGCCCGATCCCTGCCAGTTGCAGCCCTGCGGTATCCAGCGGCGTTAACGTATCCGTTAACGACTGCAGATAAACTGCAATGGCCAGTGACTCACTCAGGCAAATCCCCTCTTGTGTCTGCAACACCGGAATGCGGTTAACCGGCGTGACCGCCAGCAGTAGCGGGTCATTTTGCCACGGGTCAACCAGAATAAGCTCTGTGTGCTTGATTAAACCGGTTTCAATTAATAGTACCCGCACAAAACGGCCATAGGGAGAGGTGGTATTAAGATACAGTTTCATCATCTGGTTTATTCCCGGAAAAAACAGTAATAATTAATAACGCTGTTGCCACAACCAACGCTGCTGTACTGACAGCAAAACCTGACAGATAAGTTCCTGCTGCACGGTATAATCCACTAAGGCTATACGCAGAAACCGCCTGACTAACAGCAAACAGCAGTGTTGCCAGCCCCCAGAAAAACCGTAACTGATCTGTCCTGACCAACTCTGCCAACCGGCCTGACACCAGCATCACGATACCCGGCGTCATAGCGCCTACCCAGAAAGACGATAAGCTTATCCAGAATAGCTGGCTAGTAAGTAATGGCACAGCTACCGCAAGTGCTTTAGTCGTAAACGCGACAATAAGTGCACTATGCCAGTTGCTCTGTTTTGCTATTATTCTGGCCACAATGGTTCCGGACACAGCTCCAGCACCAAACAGCATCCACTGCCGCCCAGCCTGCGCAGATGAAAATGACAGCTCACGAATCAGATAATCCGCCCAGAACAAGGTATGGGGTACAAAACCTGTGGCATCCAGCGCATAAGCTATCAACAGCAACCATACTGCTACAGAAATCGTTCTTATAGGTGTTGCCACTTTGGAGCGTTCAGTATTATTTGTTCCTGATATCAACAACTCCGTAGCTGACAACCGGTCGCTACAAAACAGCAGCAACAAAAAACTGCCAAAAGCTATCGTGCCCAACACCAGCCAGGTGGTGCTCAGGCCCAATGTCAGGCTGTAAGGGATTAAGGTTCCAGACAACAATGCCCCGGCACCGATACCGCAAAAAATAAGGGTACTGGCGGTGGTTTTACGTTCTGCAGGTATGGCAAATAACACCAGTGCAGGCGCCAGTACCATGAGCAGGCTTCCTGCCATACCGGATAAAAAACGCCATAGTGCAAACCACTCGACTGCGCGCCCATCCATCAGCAACGGTGAAAAACAACAGACAAAACTCAGCACCACTACCAGGCTGGCAACTCTCAGCAGGGTAATGACAGGCCAGCGGGAAGGAGCATAAATAGCGATTAACGCCCCCAGCAGATACCCGGCCAGATTAGTCGCACCGAGCAACAACGTTTCATCAACACTAAACCACTGCGCCAGAATAAGTTCAGGTATTAATGGCGTAAAAGCAAAACGTGCCAGCCCGACACCACTTAGCGTGCAGCTAAAGCCAATAAGAATCAGACGGGCAGTATTATTAGGCATCTTATAATCCAGCAACAAAGCGCTCTAGAGCACCATATAGTAAGTCTGGCACAGGCTTAAAATCTTATAAAATGATTTATAATGATTTAATAAATCACTAAAAGAGATATAAAAACGTGCAGATCCGTTCATTACAGGCTTTTGTTGCTGCAGCACAGCAAGGCAGTTTTATTGCTGCAGCAGAGCAATTATGCACCGTGCAGTCTAATATCACCGCTCATATCAAAAAGCTGGAAGACGAACTAACTATACAGTTGTTTAAACGCCAGCCCAGCCTGACGTTAACACCAGCCGGCCATCAACTTTTGTCTTATGCTATCCGGCTGTTGCAGTTACATGAACAAACCCGGCAACTCTTCACAGATGCGACCACATCAAGCGGTGAGTTACGGCTGGGATCAATGGAAACCACTCTGGCTATGCGCTTACCACCATTACTTGCCGCATTTCATCAGCAATACCCGCAGATCAAGCTCAGTATTACCAGCGCACCCACCGCCCAGTTGATGGAATCATTAAATGCCGGCCAGCTTGATATTGTTTTTGTTGCAGGTCAGCAACCGTCTGCGATTTATCAGCAGAAAGCCGTATTTGCCGAGCAATTAGTGCTGGTATCACACCAGCCCCTGCCCGCATTACCGACAGCAGAAACCTTATCGCAAAGTACCTTTCTGGCATTTCGTCAGGGTTGCAGTTACCGGCAGCGCATAGAATTACTGATGGCACAACAGGGCGTTAATGCCAGCAGAATTATTGAACTGGGCAGCCTGGATGCCATAACCGGCTGTGTTGCAGCCGGTATGGGGCTGGCAGTGCTCCCCAGAAAAGTAGCCGAAGCCCAGCTGCATCAGCTTTTTTTCCAGCCATTACCGGATAATCTCAGCCAGATTACTACCTGGATGGTTGCCCCGGCAGAAAGTGGCTGGACACCAGCACTGCGGCAGTTTTTCCACTTTGTTCCGGCAGCAGAATAAACCAATAAATCTGATTGCATAAAACACACTTACACGTTATTTTCCGGCTATTGAACCTCATAAATCCAAAGCCAATCATGAACACTGCTGCCAATACACTGATTGCATTAATCGCCTTGTTACATGTTTATATTCTGATCCTGGAAATGTTTCTGTGGGATAAACCCCGCGGTTTAAAAGCCTTTGGGCTAAAGCCGGAACAAGCCGCAGCCACCAAAGTCATGGCTGCCAATCAGGGGCTGTATAATGGTTTTCTTGCGGCAGGCCTGTTCTGGGGCTTATGGCTTGGTAATGCAGGCGAACCGATAAAATTCTTTTTTCTGGGCTGTATCCTGATTGCCGGTATTTATGGTGCTATGACGGCCAACCGGAAAATCCTGTTCATTCAAGCGGTTCCCGCTGCCATTGCCATCCTTCTGCTCTGCCTTTCGTGAGTACGCGCTATGCATAACCTTGATGATGATCTGGAATTCTGGCTGCTGGAAACAGGCGATGCCATTCTGAACAAAAAAGCAGTTTCAGGCTGGGAATCCCTGACGACAACAGAGCAGGCAATTTATCACCTGTGGGTAATTGATTACGCCGTGCGCAATTCAGGCTCACTGGAACTTGTAGCTGACTTCCAGCCTGAGGCAGTCCCTTTACTACAGGCATTTGCAACAGAACACCAGTTAACAATCTTAGCTGACTGGCTGCAAACAACCTCAAATGAAGCCTTATTCTGCGACAACTACGAAGCCAGTTTTAACGACGCCTGCCAGCAGCTGAAGCAACATCAGGAATAAACTGAAATACGTTATGTCTTATACCCTTATTGTTGGCACAAGTACTCAACATAAAGATCAACCGGCTATTGTCGGCCAGATCCAGATAGATGAACTGGTCGCGATATCGCGTTTACTAAAACGATTGGATGCACCTTTTCTGCATAAGATAAGTACCTTTTTTGATGATCAGCACTTCACCCTGCCTGAAATACAGCAGGCGCAAAAACAATTGCTGCCATTACTACTTCTGGATTTATCTGCTGACGAACGAGCCATGTTACATAAATTACTGGCGGTGCTTTGTTATGCCACAGATAAACAACAACCCTTACATGGCATAGCCAACTGATACATTAAAATAACAGCGTTTCGATTCGTTACCTCTGACACCTGCGAGAATATCATGCAAGCCACAACAGACTTTGATGCTAAAACTTTTACGCTGAACTTTGCTACCGAAATGAATACCTGGGAAGAGCAATTCCGTGAAGCATGGCAAGCACATGGTGAAACCTATATCCACGGCGCCGCAGAAGACATTATGGCGAAATACCGCGCGGCTGATAATGCCATGCATGAGAAATATCGTGCTCTATACTGTGATATTTTTTACCGCTACTGTACCGACAAAGAGCGTAAATATGGCGGCCCACATGGCCCGAAAAGTGCCGGTTTCCCCACAAAATACAACGGTGTTAATGCCACAACAGCCTGTAATGTAGTACAAAAAAACAAAAACCGTATTGAAGTGACCTGGGATATAACAGGCACCATTCTGCCTAAAAAACTGCTATTCGTGCTACTGAAGCCGCACCAGGAGTGGCGCATAGACAGTTATAAATATCAGTCCCAGGGCAATGAAAAATGGGATAACGGAATTATCTGATGCAACCACAACCTCACTGCCCGATTTGTGCGGGCGAACTCCAAAAAATCGCAGTCGCGCCTTGCTTTGATTGTGGTCATGCGCCGTCAGAACTAAAAGAATGCAAACGCGGCGAACATAGCTATAACGTCTGGCTATTATGGGAAAAAGAACTGGTATTATGCGATTTCTGCGATGCTGATTTTGATTCCTACAGCAACGATTACTGGGGATTGTCTGCCAACGCTCCCACTCATAATTTCCCACTGCAGTGGCTACGAAAAGTAGAAAGGCCACGTATCGAAGAGGATTTCTATTGCCAAAACTGCAAACACCGACTGGCATTTATCCTGTTCCGGCAACATGCTTTGCAGCATAACAAGCCTCAATATTCTGAGGCAGCCATCAGAAAGCCTCATGATTAAACCACCATCATCAGATATCTGTCACACCGACCTGTCTGCTGCCGACTGGCATCTGCTAAAAGATGCGATACTGGCCGCCGCCTTTGGTAACAACACATCAGTATTACCGGCAGCGTTAGCACAACATCCTGTGGCTGAACTGCTACAACGTTATCGTCAGCAGCCCAGCCAGGCGTTACTGAATAAAGCCGCCAGTTTGCTTACCGGCAACCAGCCTGACAGCTGGCAGCTACTGATGAAAAGTTAAGGAATTCCTATGTTAGATGCCGGACAACACATTACCGGATTAGTTGGCAATACCCCCGACAGCGAATACTGGACACTGGTATTTTACCTGTGTGCCTGGCGCGCGCAGAATGGCGATATTCTCCAGCAAAAACAACGTTGTGAATTACCCGGTCTGACAAAAGCACAAGCGCAACAACTGATGCAGCAAGTGACACCGTGGCAACAACTTAGCTTGTACATTACCGGGCAAACACCACGCGGCGCAGTGTTGCTAGAAAAGCTGACACCGGCAGAACATACTGATACTGCTCTGCTGACTATCGCAGAACAACTGCAACAACCTGTCACACTGGCTACCGATTTATTCGGCAAACTGACACTGGACAGAAGCCTGGATTTGTACGAAGGCACGGTAACCTGGTGCGATAAAGAAATCAGTCTGACTTTAGATGACGGTGACATGCCAGAATCTGCACTGGCAACCGCCACAGCACTATGCAGCCAACAGCAACATTGGCAACAACAGGCCATTAACTGCGCCATTGCTGACTTACTGCCGCTGAAAAATGATAACTGGCTGGAAGAAAACCAGCTGCCATTATCAGCAGAAGAATTTGCCAGCAAGCTCGCCCTGAAAAGCATCGTCTGTTATGACGATAATGGTTTCACCTTTTATTTCAGCGATGGCGAACTGTTTTTTGGTCATTGCATTATGGTTAATGGTGCTCTGAGCGAAGGCATAACAGATGCCAGCATTGCAGGCTAACAATGAAGGTGCTAAAACCACGCTATTTTAATAGCGTGACTTTAGCGCTTTCTGTTATCCCATGCTGTTTAAACCAGCCTTGAGGCATTTCCAGTGCAGCAATGACTTTTCCCGGTGAAGGAACCGGTGTTTCATCCAGTGGTTGTAGTTGTGTAATCTGACGGATAGTCCAGTCCGCACCTATAAATGCGACATCCAGCGGGATAGTGGTATTCGCCATCCACAAACTGATTTCCTGAGGTTTCTGGTACAGTAAAAACATTCCGGGATCAGCCGACTCCTGAAACATCAATCCCTGAGCACGCCTTATTGGCGTATCAGCCAACTGCACCTCAACAGTTTTATCACCCAGTTGCAGTTTTACCAACTCAAACTGCTGCAGCTCTATCTCGGCATGACCGTACCAACTAAACACCATTAATAACAGCCACATTGAATTCTTTAGTAACGTTTTCATAAACCTGCTCCGGTTAAAAGATAACTCAGGGCAATACCGGCAAATATAATCAGGCCAACATAATGATTATTCAGGAACGCCTGAAAACAATCCTGACGGTATTGATAAACAAAAAAGGGTACGGTCAGACACAGTGCCAGATAATACACCTGATGCAACTCTGCCAGATATCCGGCATAACCCAACAGTACCAGAGTAGACAGTTGTAACAGTGCAATAACCGGTAAAGCCAGTTTGCCAAACAAAATTGCTGTGGATTTAATACCAATCTTTAAATCATCCGGCCTGTCCACCAATGCATAGTAAGTATCATAGGCAACCGTCCATAGCAGATTTGCAAAATACAAATACCACACCACCGGTGGTAACTGCTGCTGAATAGCCATAAAAGCCATTGGCATTCCCCAGCTAAAAGCGGCTCCCAGCACTACCTGAGGCAGGTGGGTATAGCGCTTCATAAAGGGGTAGCAGCTTGCCAGTAGCAAAGCCACCAGCGATAGCTGAATCGTTTGCCAGTTCAGAAAGAAAAGTAAGCAAGCCGACAACAACAATAACAACACAAACAGTTGCAAAGCCTCTGCCCCTGTTACGGTTCCGGCAGCTAAGGGCCGGCTACGAGTCCGCTCAACAGAACCATCAAAACGTCGATCAGCAAAGTCGTTAATAACACAGCCCGCGGCCCGCATAAGGATAACACCCAAGGTGAATACCAACAGCATTCCCAGATCCGGAATCCCCTCTGCGGCTACCCACAATGCCCAGCATGTAGGCCATAACAGCAGATAGGTACCGATAGGTTTTTCAATACGCATCAGTTGTCTGTAGGCAGGCCAGTGTTGCCATGTCAGTTGCCAGTTCATAGCGTCAGTACTCCTGGCAGAAAAACCTCAGCAACAAATACCGGGCTCTGTCCATTTAACCGGAATACCGAGCGCCTGGCCCAGCAGCTGGTTTCTGAACACCAGGTATTCTGCGGTATATTAAGCTGAGTCACTTCGATCTGGCTGCGGCTGAGCCCCGGCTGACAAAACAGGTATTCTCCTAAAGGTTGTTCTCCCAGATCAGCCAGTGCGCTTACTGTCTGCAGGCTTTGTTCCGGTAGCCAGCTTTGTGCATAAACACAGGGTTTCTCATCACACCATAACAACACTTCCCGTAACTGTGCCTTACCGGTACCGGGTAACATATCAACAAGAAACTCTGGCAATACGGCCATATCTTCCTGCAACCGCTGTAAACGGAAGTGATGAGAATAACGCTTCAGACGGGCAGTCAGTGAACCGGCTTCAGACAACCAGGGAGAAAGCGCAGACGGCATTACTGCCTGCTCAGCTTGCAACCAGTTGCCCTGTAAACAAATTGCGGGTGTTACCACTATCAGATTCTGCTACAGAATAATACTGGCTGCATCATAGCAATTCTGTAGTGGTATTTCAGCAATCAGGCAACATTGTTGTATGGGTAATTTTAAAAATGTCTGCTGGAAAAATCGGTTTACAACGGCTAAGGTAGCAGAATATCTGCAAAGCCCCTTTTGCAATACGGTGAATTATGAAGAAGATACTGCTGTTTGTCTTACCCTTGCTGCTGTTTCACTGCCAAAGCCATGCCCGGCAACAACCGGAAGTGGTGTATTTCGGTTTTGAACCGGATATTGTCACTAATTATATTTCCGGTAATAAAAGAACCTTAGGGTTTATCCGTATTACAGCGGAACTCATGCTGGCAGATAAGAAATACCAGAAAGCGATTGAGCACCATGAACCACTGTTGCTTGATACCATCATTGGTATTGTCAGCAAACAGCCGGAAGAAAAAATCAAATCACTGACCGGCCGGGAAGAAATACGCAAAGCAATTCTGGCACAGTTACAACAAGTGATCAGAAGAGAAACCGGTGAACAGATGATTCAAGATATTCTGTTCACCAAATACCTGTATCAGTGAGTATCGCGGCCTGGTTTTGCTCTTAACAGCCAGGCCCAGCCAATACCTGCCAGCAAACCGCCTAAATGAGCCCAGTTAGCCATACTGACCCATAATACATCCAGAAAACCCAGCACCAGCCACAACAGCATAAAACCAGCAAGGCCATTACTAATTTGCAAGCCTTGCGCGGGATTTATCCTGCCGGCAACCCAGAAATAACCAAACAACCCATATACTACACCAGACAACCCACCAAAATTACTGCCAGCCAGTTGGTATTGCAGTGCATTTGACAACACCGCCACTGACAAACAGAAACTGGCAAGCTGGAACCCGCTAAGCCGTTGTTCAAACTGCCGGCCAAGCCATACCCACCACACCAGATTAAACAGCAGATGGGTAAACGAAAAATGCAGTAATGCCGGAGTAAACCAGCGCCATAGTTGCTGAGGATCAGACAACATAAGCGAACCCAGAGCGCCCTGCCAGTCCAGTTGCTGCCAGCCATACACCAGCAAACACACTACCGTTATCAGCGTAGTTACCGGTCGCCGCATAATATCTGCCCAGGAAACCGTCCAACCTGTTCCGGTCAGCTGATTTTGGGTAACACGGCTTCTTTCCCAAGCAGCAGACTGATAACGGGGATGTCCTGGTTCCTGCACAAAACGGTTAAACTCAGTTTCAATCTGTGACAATTGCTCAGGTTCACCAAACAGTTCTGCCGGTTTTCCGGGATGAATAACCGCATTAACCGCCAGCCCCTGAGTCGTACAATAATCAGCAAACAGCAGAGCTGCGCGATCCGAGTTCAGTTCAGCAAATTTATGCAAACTCACCTCGGACAAAAGGCTGTTGCTGACGCCAGCTTTCAAAGCCGCCATCCATACTGTAAACCTGCTCAAATCCTTGTTCAGCCAGATATTGTGCTGCGCCCTGGCTGGAATTACCGTGATAACACACCACAATGACCGGCTGCTCAAAATCATATTGCTGTGTAAAAGCATGCAATGTCTGGTTGGTCAGGTGCCAGGCACCTTCAATGTGTCCATTCTGGAAGCTCTGCTCGTCGCGGATATCGGCAATCACTGCTTTGCCTTCAGCCAACTGGCTGGCAGTGTCCTGCACGGAAATATGTTTAAAATCGGCCATGATGTTTCTCCGTAATGATTTCCCTATCATACCCCAGCAATAACGAAATATCAGCATCTGCCACTCAACGCATTTCCCAGGCAATACCGCATGAAAAGCTAGACAAAACGTTAAACTTTTGCTAACAATAACGCATTTATCCCCTCTCCCCGGAGCGACAATGACCAGCCTGATTATTCTTGCCATTCTGCTGATACTGGTTTTCTTTGTAATCGGCATTTTCAACAAGCTGGTGAAGCTGAAAAACCGTTTTCAGAATGCGTTTGCTCAAATTGAAGTACAGCTAAAACGCCGCTACGACCTTATCCCTAATCTGGTAGAAACCGCCAAAGGCTATATGTCTCACGAACGTGAAACACTGGAAGCCGTTATTAACGCCCGCAATGCGGCTCTTGCTGGTCTGAAAGTTGCTGCCAATAACCCTGGAGAAGCAGGCGCAATGGCACAACTGGCGGGAGCAGAAGGCGCCTTACAACAGGCAATGGGACGCCTTAACGTTGTGATGGAAGCCTACCCGGATCTTAAAGCCAGCCAGAATATGATTCAGCTTTCCGAAGAACTAACCAGCACAGAAAACCGCGTTGCTTTTGCCCGGCAGGCATTTAACGATGCCGTGACCGATTACAATACCTATAAGCAAAGCTTTCCTGCAGTCGTGTTTGCTTCAGCCTTTGGTCATGTCACAGACGCCAGATTACTGGACTTTGCAGACAGTCAGGCGATTCAGGCTGCGCCTAAAGTCAGTTTCTGATAACGGATGGCAACTGGCTTTTTCGGTCAGCAGGAACTGGCAAGACGGAATACCCGCATTCTTGTCGTTCTGTTTACGCTGGCAGTACTGATTCTGATTATCCTGACTAATCTGCTGGTGATGTTCAGTCTGGGGTTTATCGAATATTCCGATTTCTCATATCCGGCTTTAATCTCTCTGGAAACCATTGGCTGGATTAGCCTGCTTGTTATTGGCTCTGTTTTGATTGCTATCCTGCTTAAATGGCAGCAATTGCGTCATGGCGGAAAAGTGGTTGCCCGTTCTCTTGGCGGAACTCTGATTCCTGCTGACACAACCGATCCACACTTACGGCGTGTACTGAATATTACAGAAGAAATGGCCCTCGCCGCTCAGGTGCCGGTACCTCCTGTCTATCTTTTACCGGAGCAAGGCATCAATGCCTTTGCTGCTGGCTACAGCCCGGCCGATGCTGTAATTGGCGTAACAAAAGGATGTATTGAGCAGCTAAACCGTGATGAATTACAAGGTGTCATTGCCCATAAGTTCAGCCATATCCTGAACGG
>CAZXTH010000021.1:0-5747 GCA_964643585.1 uncultured Pseudoalteromonadaceae bacterium | reverse complement strand
CCGTTCAGGATATGGCTGAACGGCGATATGCGTATGAATATCCGGCTTATCGCCATACTGAGCGGTATTTTGTTTATTGGCCATGCCGGATATGTGCTACTGCGTGCAAGTAGCGGTCGAAGGGTAAGATCATCCAGCAACAACAAAAATAACGGCGCAGCTGCTATCGTGCTGCTGGGCCTTGGTTTGCTGGTCATTGGTTATGCCGGCACTTTTTTCGGTAATCTGATCAAAGCGGCTGTCAGCCGTCAGCGCGAATTTCTGGCCGATGCCTCTGCTGTGCAATTCACCCGAAACCCTGCAGGTATTGCCGGTGCACTGAAACGAATTGGCGCTTATAACGAAGGTTCACAGATTCACAATGAAGCTGCTGATGAAATAAGCCATATGTTTTTTTCTGAAGCAATCAGTAGCTGGGCATCAATTTTCTCTACTCATCCACCTCTGGCAACACGCATAAAACGTATTGAGCCAGCCTGGAACGGGGAATATTTATCGCCGCATGTGATTACAGAAAGTAACCAGGAGACATCCCCAGCTCCTCGTCCATCAGCAGACGCTTTACTGCCATTGTTACTGATCGATATGACACATCAGCAAAAAAGCGCTCAGGCGATTGTACTGGCAGTATTGCTACAGGAGCAAACAGCCCGGCAACTGCTGCCAGAATTACAGCAACAGGCACCTGAGCTGGCAAATCAGGCTGCAAAGCTAAGTGAACAGTTAAAAAACCTGCCTCTGACAGAAAAAGTACGTTTATTGCAGCGCTGTATACCTGCCCTGAAAGAGCTTTACCAGCAGGATTTCGAACTTTTCGAACGCTGGCTGCAACGTGTTATTCAGGCTGATGGTAAGGTTGATCTGCTGGAATGGATAGCCGCCAGCTTTGTGGAACATACTGTTGCCGCACAGTTCCGTCAGCAACATGTTATCCGTAGTACATCTGCCCGCTCCTTACAGGCTCTGCAACCCGCACTCTTACCATTATTAATTGCCCTGGCTAATACAGCTGCCCCGGCACAACAACTTACAGTATGGAAAAATGCTCTGGCCATGCAGGAGTTTGCTGAACCCAGACCATTACCAGCAACAGATTATCAGGCTCTGAGTAAGGCAACAGCAGAGCTGATGGCTGCCGGCCCGGCAGTAAAAGAACAGATTTGGCAACAGATTCAGGATGCAGTAACAACAAATGGCAACACGGCTGACGAACAACAGGCTCTGCTGCTTGCCCTTTCTTTGCTACTGGAAATACCTTCACAATTGTAATTCCGGTTTATTCTCTTCAATGATAAACACCTTATGCCCTACTGGACGACCTTAACACTACAGCTATGGTGTTTTATCTGCGAAATCGTCTATCTTCCCGCATTCCGGCTTTAGCATTCAAACGGGTTCAGGTAGAATAGGCGGCCGTTTTTTGTGCAGGAAGTTGCCATGTCTGATAACCGGTTGTTTCTGGTCTATGATCCATCTTTTGATGAAATGGATGCCGAAGGCTGCCCGTGTTTCGGCTATGTGCTGATGTTCAATCAGGCTGATGCTGAGCAATACCAAGCAGGAGAAAACCCTGCCAGCCCGGCCGTATCTATGATGTTCACAGATCATGCGGATGGTAATATCAGCGGTGATTTACTGGGCTGGGCGCATCTGGATGCCGATATCTTCCGTGAGTTCCCTTTGGGACAGTTTCTGATGCTGATGGAACAGGCAGCACAGGTTGCCATTAATGCTTATCGTCAGGTTGGGCATATTCCTGATCGGTTAATCGCGCAAAACCTGCCTGATGAAGACATGATTCAGTTTGATGTACAGTTTAACGATTTACAGCTGAGCGAACAGCAGACAGAACAACAACTGGCACATAAACTGACCCATGGCCGGCCTTATCTGGATTCATAAATACCAAAAACTGTTTTACCCATCTTGCCCTTGTGATTTATTCACGGTAATTTAGTGCAGTGCAACAAAGCAGCAGTTGTTGGAGTCGTGTTATGGCTCAAGCCATTGATATGTTGGTAATTGAGCAAGCCCTTAACGGCTTTACCATTCCGCCTCAGCCTGAAATTCTGCAACATATACAGCAGCAGGTTGACCGGGACAGCCCCAGCGTTAAGCGTATTGCCGCCCTGATAAATCTGGATATCGGTACTGCCGGTTTTACCCTTAAAGTCGTTAATTCGGCTTTTTTTGGTTTACGTAACAGAATTACGTCCATTGAGCATGCCTGTGCATTTCTCGGCTTGCCCAGGGTGCTTAAGCTGGTAAGAAGCATCCTGATTCGTTACACCCTGTCTGATGGGCGTGAAGATGCTTTCAGCAGAATATTATGGGCAAGTGCACTGCAAACAGGCAATGCGGCGATGGCTCTGGCAAAACAGCTGAATCTGAGCCACCAGATTCAGGATGACTGCTATAGTCTGGGGTTATTTCATAATGCAGGTATTGCACTGATTTGCGAGCAGGCTCCTAACTACAAGAAACTGGTACAGCAAGGGCTGGCTGCTGGCCAGGGTTACAGTGAAACCGAAGAACAACATTTTTCAACCTGTCATGAAGTGCTGGGATTTATGATTGCTGAGTCTTGGGGACTAACCCCAACGCTCTGTAATGTGATTGCCTACCATCATAGCCCGCAGCTTATTCTGGCTTCTGAAAGTGAAGAAGAGCGCCAGCTTTTTGCCTTGCTGAAACTGGCAGAACATCTTACCGGTGAAAGCCGTCAGTTATTTAATATCAACCTTGACCCTGAATGGGAAACTTACCGGGGTGCTATTCTTGACGTACTGGAGCTGGATACCTTTAACCTTCCTGAGCTGGCAGAAATGCTGCACCGGCAGGATATCCGTACTATCTATTCCGTCAACTGAGTCTTTCCTGAATATGCAACTTATCCTGGCCCCCATGGAAGGGGTCGTCGATCACTTGATGCGCGATTTACTCACCCGGATTGGTGGTTTTGATCTGTGTGTCACCGAATTCGTACGTGTTACCGATCAACTACTGCCACGCCGGGTATTTACCCGCTTATGCCCGGAATTACTAAATCAGGGAAAAACACCTGCAGGAACTCCGGTACGGATACAGCTACTGGGACAAGATCCACATTGGCTGGCAGAAAATGCTGTACGGGCTGTTGAACTTGGCTCACCCGGCGTTGACCTGAATTTTGGCTGTCCAGCCAAAACTGTCAATAAAAGCCGTGGCGGTGCAGTATTATTGAAAGAAACAGAAACGCTGTATCAGATCGTACATGCTGTACGGCAGGCAGTACCGGATAGCGTTCCGGTTACAGCTAAAATAAGGCTGGGTTTCGACGATACCAGCCTGACACTGGATAATGCTGCAGCAATTGCATCTGCAGGCGCATCAGCGTTGACGGTACATGCCAGAACCAAAACTGATGGTTACCGCCCCCCTGCTTACTGGCCATGGATTGCCAGAATCAGGCAACATATAACCATACCGGTTATTGCCAACGGAGAAATCTGGACAGCCACAGATGCCCTGCTCTGCCAGCAACAATCTGATTGCAGCGATCTGATGTTAGGACGCGGTGCTCTGGCCCAACCAAATCTGGCAAACTGCATCAAATATCAGCAGACTCCCATGCCATGGGAAAACATGCTGCAGCTGCTGATTGATTATTCAGGTCTGGAACTTAGCGGCGATAAAGGTCAGTACTACCCTAACCGCTTAAAACAGTGGTTCAGCTACCTGAAACTACAGTACCCTCAGGCAGAGTCGTTATTTACCCAGCTGAGAATATTACGCGATAGCAAGTCTATCATTGCCATGCTAAAGCAGGCACAATTGCATCAGACAGCTTAAAAACTTAACGATAAAACAGGTAACACGCTCTAAATAAACAGGCCAGCACAAAGCGGGCCTGTTTGATTCTATCGGCTCGTTAATCAATTAACGGGCATAGATTTCCAGTAAAGTGGAATCCTGCTCTTCACCATCGGCATCAAGGAAAGACAGCACGCCAAGGTAAGGGAACGGACTCGCGGTCAGATCTTTGGTAACCACAGTCACATTGTTGTAGCGACCATCAATTGCACGGGTACTGGCACTTACTGTACCGCTACTTACTGAGCCATCAAGAATCCAGTATGGCATAGTGTAGTTTACAGTAGCTGATCCTTTCAGATCGTAGGCGTGTACCCAGACAATGTATAAAGTACCATTATCAGCATCTGCAGCAGGTTGAGGATCACGCAGAATGATATCTTCATAACCACCATCTGTTGCAGAGATTGCTACCTGGCTGCATAACCAGTCCTGACAGCGGTATACATACAGATCGAGATCCGCACCTGCTACGTTAGCCAGTTCTTCATACAGGCTGAAACGGGCAACACGGGTACCAGCCGGAATCTCCAGCATATGCGTTCCCAGACCTGGCTCGTTGAAGCTGAATGAACGATCAGGATCCTGCGGAATAGTACGTGAAGAACCATAAGGTGAATCCAGACCTGTCAGTGTAGTACTGGTAGTGCCGGTATATTTAAACAGTACTGGCAGGGTTACACGACCCGCTTTTGCAGGTACGGATGCTTCAAGGCTTGCAGGAGCTTCAATTGTCTGAACCGGTACAGCTTTCACTGCAATCGGGCTTCTGACAGTATGAATACCGTTATTCAGTGTCACAGAACCAAATGCCCACTGATTCAGTACCGCAGCATTGGTTTGGGTAAAGGTTAATGAATACGCTGCTTTACCACCTGCATCAACACTCAGATTACTGGAGTTAATCCAGTTACCATTAGTATCCTGAACACGAATTGCAACAGTAGTTCCGGCTGGAGCGTCTACTGAAATACCATAGACAGAAGGAACACCTGATACATCGGTAACTTCACGGTAAATGGTTTCAGGACCAGACAGCTCAGCAATACCAATAGATGGCAGGTTCAGCTGACTTGGATCGGTCAGGTAACCGGCAGTCTCGTAATCAGAACAGCTGAAACCACTGGCATTCTGTACAAAGCCTGGTTGTCCCAGTCCACACAGGAATGCAAAGTACTCAGGCGCAGTAATGTCATAGGTCAGACCTGGTTCAGTTGCTTTAACCGGTACCGCATGGCCAGCACCAAAATCAAATGGATCAGCAGCACCAACGCCAGTTTCTTTCAGAACATCCTGACGAGCAGTTGTCATCAACGCTGATTTAATCATTGCTGGTGACCAATCCGGATGCGCACCTTTCAGTAAGGCAGCCATACCTGCAATATGCGGGCTGGACATTGATGTACCCTGCAGATAAGTGAAACTGTTACCGTGAGGTTTCAGCATTGGCTCAGATGAAGCAGCCGCCAGAATACGCACGCCCGGAGCAGTAATATCAGGCTTGATAACATCGTAGGAAGCAATATTAGGACCTTTAGACGAGAAGGTCGCCATCAGGTTACCCGTTTCCTGTTGTGTAGTGAAAACAGACGGGCTCAGTGTCACTTCAACAGTTTCGCCATTAGCAATGGCACCTGCTATCAGATTACCATTTGCCAGACTCACCATCACTGAAGGAATTGTCAGCGACGTCACCGAACCACCCATGATAAATGGTGCAGTAGCATCACTGTTAAACACCACAACGCCTACAGCGCCTGCATTCTGGGCATTTACCAGCTTGTCATCAAAAGCACAGACACCACGCTGAATCAGCGCAATCTTACCAGCCACTTCAGCAGCATTAGTCAGGGCAGTACAGCCATTAAGTGGTGCACCCACCACAACTTCAGCAG
>CAZXTH010000020.1:12491-18565 GCA_964643585.1 uncultured Pseudoalteromonadaceae bacterium | reverse complement strand
CACGGTGGAGATACCACAGCCTGTTCATTAGCTACCCAGATATGCCGGGTTTGCTGCGGTTGTCCCATAAAATGGCAAACACCCTGATCTGCAGCCAAATCGAAATAGAAATAAGCTTCCATCCGCCGGTCATGCTGGTGTGCAGGCATGGTGTTCCAGACACTGCCAGGTTTCAGCACCGTTAATCCCATCTGCAACTGACACGTTTCAACCACATCTCTGATCATTAACTGGTGAATATCGCGTTCATTGGAGGTTTCAAGTGCTCCCATATGCAGCACAGTACATTTGTCCATAGTCAGGTGTTTTACCGGATAAGTACGGTGTGCCGGAGCAGAGTTCAGATAGAATTTGGCAGGGTTGGAACTGTCGTCGCTATGGAAGCTGATGTCTTTATTACCCATACCGACATAAAGTCCTTCCTTACTGTTCAGAGGATAATCAGTACCATCAACAATAACCTTTCCACGGCCACCAATATTAATTACCCCCAGTTCACGGCGTTCCAGAAAATAAGCCGCTTTCAGTGCTTCAACCGTTTCCAGCTGTACAGGCGCCGCCACAGGCACGGCACTACCAACCAGTACCCGTTCATAATGGGTATAACACAGCACCAGTGTGTCCGGCTGCATCAGATTGCTGACCAGAAAATGCTGCCGCAACTTCTCGGTATCGTAATGCTTCACATCATCCGGATGAGTTGCATAACGACTTTCAAAAATAACCTTCATAAAAACCTCTTTAACATGAATCTTTTAATATCAGCGGGCCAGCCAGCCACCATCAACAGCCAGTACATGGCCATTGACATAATCACTTGCTGTTGATGCCAGAAAAACAGCCGCACCAGCCAAATCTTCCGGTTCTCCCCAACGAGCAGCAGGAATACGGCCAAGAATAGCCTGATTCCGTTCAGTATCGGCCTGTAAGGCTGCGGTGTTATCGGTACGGAAGTAACCAGGTGCTATCGCATTGACCTGAATATTATGTTGTGCCCACTCATTAGCCAGCGCTTTAGTCAGTCCGGCAATCGCGTGTTTACTGGCAGTATAGGCAGGAACAGTAATGCCACCGCTGTATGACAGCATGGAGGCAATATTAATAATTTTACCACTGCGCCGCGCTATCATGTCGCGGCCAATTACCTGACTGAGCAGAAATGCAGAATCAAGATTAACGGCAATGACTTTATGCCATTCATTCATTGGAAACTGATGTGCAGGAGCCCGGAAAATAGTGCCGCCGCAATTCACAAGAATATCAATCTGCCCGGCCATATTCAGCGCATCATCGGCCAGACGCTGAACCTGAGCCTCATTGCTTAAATCTGCAGCCAGAACATTAGCCTTACCGCCCATGGAGGTAATTTGTTGCAGCGTTTGTGTACAGCCTTCCGGCGTTGAACTGGTACAAATCACTTCAGCCCCCGCAGCAGCCAGAGCCACAGCTATTGCCTGGCCTAAGCCTCGGCTGGCTCCGGTCACCAGTGCTTTCTTTACGGCGAGAGAAAATAATTCCGGCATAACCATCAATCCTTACCCTGTTGTTCGTCCATAACCCTGACCCGGTTTAAAGCTGTTGCAGTCGGTATCCGGGGTTCAAATATGGAACAATTATTATTTTGAAATAAATAAAAACATATTAATAATTAATCAGTTAACCAAATATCACTGGCTTTTCTTATTATCATTACTGATTTTATTATCACCAATAATTGACATAATTTGGTTGTTGGTGTTAGCTTTTTGCCATCGGTGGCACAAAATTGCAAGTTTTTTTTGCCACCGGTAGACAAAAACACCGAATAAATAATCAACAGGGGAGCAAACCATATGCTCCTGAAAAAACGACATGACCGGGAATAATCCGGCTGACATAACAAGATAAATCAGGACGAGGTGAACATATGGCTTACCATACCACTCAATTTCGCCCTACCCGACTCTCCAGAGCTCTGACTCTGGCTGGTTTGGTAACGCTATTGGGCGCAACAACCACTATCAACGCACAGGAAAACCGTACAACTCCACCACCGGAAGATGATGTTGAAGTTATCACTGTAACCGGTGGTTTCCGGGGCAGTCTGGCCAGTGCGCTGAATCAGAAACGCTTTGAAACCGGTTCTACCGATACTATCAAAGCTGAAGATATTGCTGACTTTCCGGATCTTAACCTGGCTGAGTCATTACAACGTATTCCGGGTGTTGCTATCAGCCGGGTAGCTGGTGAAGGCCGCCAGATCTCTGTGCGTGGTTTAGGCCCGGAATTTACCCGTGTTCGTATTAACGGTATGGAAGCACAATCTACAAGCGGCGGTACCGACGCAATCGGCGGCGCTAACCGTGGCCGCGGTTTTGACTTCAACACTTTCTCATCAGATCTGTTCAGCGAACTCACTGTACGTAAAACGGCATCAGCTAACGTAGAAGAAGGTTCACTAGGTGCCACTGTCGATCTGCGTACTGCCCGCCCTTTTGATTATGACGGTCTGACCTTTGCAGCCAATCTGCAAGCTGGTTATAACGATATGTCTGAAGAAATCGATCCGAAAGCTTCATTTCTGGTCAGTAATATTTTTGCAGATGGCAAATTCGGTGCATTATTCTCATTAGCCGTTTCTGAACGTAAGATTCAAGATGAAGGAGCAAGTACAGTTCGCTGGAACAACGTTAACGACTTCGGTTCTTACCGTGGAGATACAGAAGCAACTGAACTGACAGCGATTAACAATGCTTTCCGCCCACGTTTGCCTCGTTACGACTCTTTCCAGCATGAAGTAAAACGTATTGGTGGCGCCGCAGCATTTGAGTTCCGTCCAAGCCAGGAAACCCGTTTCAATCTGGATATTCTTTACTCCAAAGATGATACCAGCCGCCGTGAAGCTTACATGCAAACGGTACTGAACAGTGGTGCAAATCGTCCAACACTCGCTACAGCACCGGGTGGTATTACCGGTGGCATGAATGTTGTTGATTATGCAATTGATAATACCAACACGTTGACTTATGCCGCTTTTGAAAATGCACTGGTGCGTAATGAGCATCGTTATGATGAACTTACGACCGAATTCCTGCAGTTTACTCTCAGTGCTCAGCATCAATTAACCGATAACCTGAAAATTGACGGTATGATTGGCCGTGCTAAATCAGAGTTCGACAACCCGGTTCAGACAACTGTAGTTATGGAGAAATCCGGTGTAGATTTCAGTTATGACTACCGTGGTGGCAAACGTGAAAATCCTGAACTGATTTTTGGTCAGGAAGTGTTTGATAAAGCTGGTTGGGCAACAAACAGCGTACGTCTTCGCCCGTTAGGGGCAGAAAACACCTTTGATAATGCTGCGTTTAATCTGGAATATACTCTGACCGATCACCTGACTCTACGTAGTGGTCTGCACTATAAAAAATTCGAATTTGAAACGTATGAGGCACGTCGTGCAACAGAGAACGCCGCAGGCGTAGTGCTGACTCCGGATCTAATCATGGAATACAATGCAGGTGTAGGCCCGCAGTCTACCTGGCTGATTCCGAATCTGGATGCAATTAATGCCGCTTATGACATCTACAGTAATACTGGTGCTTTTGAAGTCAGTGCTGACTTCCGCCGCGCGGATAACTACTCCGCAGAAGAGAAAACTGTAGGCGCTTATCTGCAACTGGCATTTGAAGCAGAGATCGGTGACACCGCAGTTCGTGGCGACTTTGGTGGTCGTTATGTTAAAACCGAACAGTCTTCAACAGCTTGGGCAACTCTGGGCGGCGCGAACGAACAGATTACAGCCAAACATGAGTACAACGAGTTCCTGCCATCTCTGAACCTGGTATTTGAACCATGGGAAGATATCCTGATCCGTGTTGGCTATGCTGAGGTTATGGCCCGTGCAGGTCTTGGTAGTATCCGTCCTAACGTTTCTGTATCCGTATCTGGCGGCGCACGCAGTATCAGTGGTGGCAACCCGACACTGGAGCCAACCAAGGCCAAAACTTATGACTTGGGCCTGGAAATGTACTTCGATAATGAATCTTTACTAGGTGTAGCTGTATTCCGTAAAGATATTGACAGCTATGTACAAACGTTAAAGCAAACTCAGGTATTCACTGCAACCGGTTTACCGGTCCAGGCAGCAATTGATGCCTGTAATGCCGGGCCTGATGGTTATGGCAGCGCCTGTAACGAGAATATTGAATGGGATACTTCATCACCATTAAATGGCCCTGGCGGAGATCTGTACGGTTTTGAAATTCAGTACCAGATGCCTTTCAGCTTCCTGCCTGAATTCTGGTATCGTTTCGGTTTAATCTGTAACGTTACCTACGTAAAAGCGCAGATGGACTATGTAAACGCCGATGGCATACTGCTTGCCACCCGTGATCTGCAAGGACTATCACAAAGTACCCGCAGCGCCACCCTGTACTATGAAGATGAAAAATTCAGTGCACGGGTTTCAATGACCTACCGGGATGCTTATCTGACATCAGCCATCGGCCGTGATAACAATGATATGGAAGGAACCAATGCCACCCGTAACATTGATGCGTCACTGTCGTACCAACTGACTGACAGATGGAAGATTTCCTTCGAAGCCCTGAACCTGACAGATGAAGTGGATGATCAGTGGGTAGACTCAAGTGGTAACCGCTTGTCTTACTACCACAGCACTGGCCGCCAGTATTATCTGGGTGCTCAGTATCGTTTCTGATAAACGAAAGATAGCCAGCACAAGCTGGCTATCTGCTTTATACGTTATTCACGGCGCTAGGAGTCAGTTGACAATCAGTGCCTGTTTTAGCGAGCTTTAGCTGATAAAGAATACCAACGATTAGCAGGTATCTATCGTGAAAAAACAGATTATCCATCCTCTACCATTATTTACTCTGGGCGCGTTGCTGGTAGCCGGTTGTAACTCTCAGACACCTTCGCAGAACACCTCCCGGAATACAAATAACACTTCAAATAACATCGCCACGCTGGAAATTAGCAATCCATCAGATTTCGCCCGGCAACAACAAAACCTCTTTTTACCGTTCAGTGATTTAGGTATTACTGCCTCTCAGGCAACCCATCTGGTTGCACGTAACAATGGCAAACTCATTCCGTCTCAGTTAATTGATCACAATGGTGATGGCACACCTGACAGCCTGTTAGTGCAACTGGATATGGCGGCTGCGGTAAAGCAGCAACTTAGCATCAGTAATGATCAAACCGCCTTTAACAGCCAGAACTGGCCTAAGCTGACACAAGCTGAAATTTCCATCAAAAACGGCGGTCAGTGGCAAGATGCCAAATATATTGGCGGTACTTTTGAAAACGTTACTGAAGTGACACCACCTTCTCAGTACACTGACCATTCAGAATGGATACGTTACGAAGGTCCGGGGCTGGAATCAGATAAAGTCGGTTACCGTTTTTATCTGGACTGGCGTAACGGCTTCGATATTTTTGGCAATAAAACCGGTAAACCGGTACTGCATCAGGTTGGTCTTGACGGCTATAAATCCTACCATCAGATGGCCGATTGGGGTATGGACCTGCTGAAAGTCGGCAAATCACTGGGCGCCGGTGCTTACGGTTACTGGAATGGTCAACAGGCCGAATTGGTGTCCAAAGTTGGGCAACATACCGCTAAAGTCATTGAAAACGGTTCGCTTTATTCCGCCATACAAATTCAGTATCAGGACTGGCAGGTTGCCAGTAAAACCCTGAACCTGACAGCTAATCTTGCGATGACCGCCGGCAGCAGGCTGGTACACACCAGAGTTAAGCTATCAGAGCCTTTGGATAACCTGGCTATCGGTCTGGTAAAACTCCCCGACACCAAACTGATTCAGGGCAATATCGATATTACCGGCCATGCCTGGACTTATGTTGCTACCTGGGGCAACCAGAGCCTTGCCGCTAAAGATGACAAGTTAGGCATGGCATTGCTGTTTAAACGCGGCACACGCAAACAGCAAACTGAAGATGCCAACAGTCATGTGTCAGTCATGTCACTGGCAGGCACAGAGTTAGAATATTACTTTCTTGCTGCCTGGCCGGGCGAGCCGGAAGGCATTCAGAATGAACAGCAATTTATT
>CAZXTH010000020.1:7602-12481 GCA_964643585.1 uncultured Pseudoalteromonadaceae bacterium | reverse complement strand
AGCTGAGAGCGAAATGATTCGCCAAACACCTTATTATGCTTACGGTGGCTGGGATTATGAACGTAAACGCCGTACTAACTGGGAATATACTACCGGTCTGCTGTTACAGGCTTACGACGATCTGTTGCAAGTTCGCCCAAACCCGCAGTGGAGCCAGGTGATTTCAGAAGTGGTGGATTCTTTTATTACTGAAGATGGCAATATCCGCACTTACGATATCAATAAATACAATATTGACAGTATTAACACCGGCAATATTCTGCTACGCGAATATCTGAAAAACCCACAACCTAATTACCGTAAGGCGCTGGATTTACTGAGAAAGCAGCTAGCCGATCATCCACGTACCGCCGATGGTGCTTTCTGGCACAAGAAAATCTACCCACATCAGTTGTGGCTGGATGGTGTTTATATGGGCATGCCATTTCTGGCTTTCTACAGTGCTGAATTTGAAAAAGGCAAAGCATTGGATGAAGTCGTAAAAGAATTTAAACTCACGTATCAGCTACTGCGTGACCCAAATACCGGTCTGTATTTCCATGCCTGGGATGAAGCTAAAAAACAACACTGGGCAAGCCCGCAAACCGGACTGGCCAGCCAGTTCTGGGGACGAGGTATCGGCTGGTTGGGTATGGCGCTGGTTGATGTACTGGATTATATTCCTGCCGAACGTACCGATCTGCGTCAACCACTGCTGGATATGATTACCGATTTAGCCGCAACCCTGCAGAAATATCAGGACCAGCAAAGCGGAGTCTGGTATCAAATCGTCGACAAAGCAGATACAACTGCTAACTATCTGGAATCTTCAGGTAGTTCAATGTTCGTCTATTTCTATGCCAAGGCCCTGAATAAAGGCTACTTACCACAAGACTACCGTGATACCGCATTGAAAGCCTATCAAGGACTGATTAATGAATTTGTACTGGTGCATCCGGACAATACTATCAGCCTGATCAATACCGTACAGGTTGCAGGCTTAGGTTTCGGTCGTGATGGCAGTTATCACTACTATATGACAGAGCCGGTATTCCGCAATGATGCCAAAGCAAACGGGCCTTTTATTATGGCTGGAGTGCAAATAGCTGAATTACTCTCCAAAGAAAAATAAGTCATAAAGAGATTATTGATGCCTGACAGCAACACACTGTCAGGCTATTTTCGAGCGACAACTATGCTAAACCGATACCTCATTTTCTGGCTGCTGGCTATGATCTGCTCAGCCAATGCAGCTACAACCCCCTCATTGCAGGAGCCACCGATAGTCCGCACTGTTGCTCATGATGGATCGGCAGGTTACCGCCATATTCAGGCAGCTATCGACAGCCTTCCCGACAATAACCGCCCTGCAATTATTCAGATTGCTGCCGGTGCCTATGAAGAAAAAATCTACCTGACCCGCAATAATATTACGCTGATGGGTGCCGGTGCAGACCACACTATTATCCGTTATGCACAGTTGCGCAGCCATTGGCTTAAGCATCACCCGGATGACTGGGGCGCAGCTGTCGTCAATATCCGCGGTAGTGATATCGCACTGATTGGTCTGACAGTACATAACACCTATGGCGATATTTATCAGGATAATGAACATCAGTTTGCTATCAGAGGATTTGAGCAAGCCACCCGGATTATTACCGCTGACTGCCGGATAATCGCCGGCGGTGCAGATACCCTTAGCCTGTGGAATAAAACCGATGGTATGTATTACCATGACAGCTGCTACTTTGAAGGCCATACCGATATGGTGTGCCCACGCGGTACAGCTTTCTTTAGCAACAGTATCTTTATGAACAAGAAAACCTACGCCACGCTATGGCACGACGGTGAGCTGGCCGAGCAGCAAAAGCTGGTGGTGCGTGACTCCGTATTTGAGGGTATCACTGGTTTTATGCTGGGCCGGCGCCATTACGACGGCCAGTTTTATTTGATAAACAACCGTTACAACCCCAATATGGCGGATAAACCCATATGGCGGCATACATACCCTACCCAACCAGAACGTGACCGGGATAACCGCTGGGGCGACCGCAACTACTTCAGCCATACCGATACCAGCCAGATTATTTATTCGTGGATGCAAAACAATCTGCATACTCATCCGGCACAACTACAACCAGAACAAATCACAGCCGGCTGGACCTTTGACCATAAATGGGATCCGGAGCTTTTAGTAAAACAACTAAGAAAATGGCAGCAGGAGCTCTATAAATGAAAAAACACTTACTAAACCTGATGCTTGCAGTGCCATTACTCGCTGTACCATTCAGCGCTATGGTAAAAGGAATGGCAAAAGAGGCTGAATTGCCAGCCGTTAAGTTACATTTAGTCGGTGACTCTACCATGTCAGATAAAGCCAACCTGGCTTATCCAGAGCGAGGCTGGGGGCAACTGTTACCTGAATTTGTGCTGCCGCAGCTAACTATAGTAAACCATGCCGCCAATGGCCGCAGTACCCTGCGCTTTATCAACGAAGGCCGCTGGCAGTTGCTGCTCAGTGATCTAAGTGCCGGAGACTATGTGCTGATTCAGTTTGGCCATAACGACCAGAAAAAAGACGATCCAGCCCGCTACGCTGCTGCTGACACGGATTATCAGCGTTATTTAACCCAATTTATTCAGCAGGTAAAACAGCGTCAGGGTATTCCTATGCTGGCCAGTTCTATCTGTCGCCGTAACTTTAGCGAACAAGGCACATTAAAACGGGATTTGGCTGACTATGCCGCAGCTGCCGCTAAAGTTGCCGACGAACAGCAGGTCAGTTTCTTCGATTTACAGCAGCAAAGCTGCGACTTTATAGAACAACTGGGTAAAGAAGCCAGCCAGCCTTATTTTATTCAGGTACCGGCAGATTTGTACCAGAAATTCCCGGACGGCAAAACCGATAATACTCATCTGACGTTGCAAGGCGCCAGCAAAATTGCGCAGTTTTTTGTCCGGGATCTGAAAAAACAACAGCACCCGCTGGCGGCCTATATTTACCGGGAACAGCTCTAAGAACCGGCATATGACTGTTAGCAAGTACAGTTTTCTTCTGGCAGAAATACCAGTTAGTCAAGCAGGTACAAGATTGTTCTAAGTGAACCGTTGGAGCCCTGGATGGGCGACAAATCCGTCAGGAACGGATTTGAACAACTCTGTTGGCCCGAAGGGTAAACTTCATGGATGAAGTTTATAAACCGAGCCTACAGGGATGTATTTATGGCGTGTTCATGTGAACAATCTTGTACTTGCAAAAACTTAACTGACCAGCATTACCCTGATAGAGCATAAATTCTCCACGCTTAGCCAAACCTTTACTTCACTTACCGGGACAACTCGCCTACGGCTCAAACACTTCCCGGTGCGTTCAGCAAAGGTTTTGCTCGCAGCTTTACCTCTGGCAGAAACACCAACCCCGCCACTTGTGCATATTTATTGCTTTTTAACGCTTGCAGGCTAAAATAGCGGCATCTTTCCCGAAGAGGTTTTATACGCCGATGAATAACTAACCATTCCCGTGATTTTCTTTTTTAGCGATTATCCGGAATGCTGTTAGCGGCGTATGCTGTTTTATATATTACAGGCAAAATTTCTTCCTGCTCTGATACCGCCCGCACGGCATTCCTGCAACTGACAGGAAGCCCTATGACAACTCATTCTTTTACCGTAAACATCACTGATTTCAGCTGGCAAAACACCGGCATAGCCTCATTACACCCGGCGCTGACCTTCAGCTTGCAGCCGCAAGCACAAGCGTTAACCGGCCTGAACGGCAGCGGAAAATCATTGCTGTTACAAGCATTAGCCGGGGTGAAAACAGATTATAACGGCAATATTCAGTGGACTACGCCTTACTGTTACTTGCCACAAAAACCTGTTTTTCCCGATACTACCATTGCCGAATATCTTGGTTTATCCGCACTACTTACTGCACTGAAAAATGTACAGCAAGGTTCCGTTAACCCTGCTGATTTCGATGTAATCGCCGAGCGCTGGCTAGCCCGGACAGAGCTTGAACAATGGCTGCAACAACAGCAATTACCTGTTGAGCCGGAACGCCCGCTTGCCATGCTCAGTGGTGGGCAACTGATGCGGCTACGGCTGGCAAAAGCGTTTCGTTCCGATCGTTTTCTGCTGCTGGATGAAGTATCCAATCACCTGGATCTCAACGCTCGCCAGTGGCTGGCACAGCAATTACAGCAATATCAGCCAGGTTTTTTATTGGTCAGTCATGACGAACTGCTACTAAACACTGTCAGCAGCATCTGGCAGCTCAGCAAGACAGGTTTAACCCGGTATCAGGGAAGTTATACTGAGTTCCAAACCCGGCAACAGCATGAACGCCAGCAACGCTTACAACAGACAGAAAAATTAAAACAGCAGCTAAAACAACAACAGCAACAAACGCATGCCTTACAACAGGAACAGGCTAATAAACACCAACAGGCTAAAAAAAGCCGTGCTAATGACAATCAGGCCAAAATACTACTCGATTTTAAACAGCAGCAGTCTCAGCAAAGCCAACGCCGTTTAAAGCAGGATCTGGAGCATAAGCAACAACAGCTGACGGGCCATTTAGCTGAATTACAGTGCCCTGAAGACTGGATAGAATGGCCCAGACTGGCAACCTCACAACATATCAGCCGCAGATATCTGCAACTACAGGCCAGCGACCTGCAACTTCCTTACGGCCAACAACAAACACTCAGCTTTCAATGGTGGAGTACTGACCGTATTTTGCTGACAGGTAATAATGGTTCAGGAAAAAGCTGTCTGCTAAAAGTACTGCATAGGCAGCTTTCCCCTGCAAGCGGAGATCTCGGCACCAAAGGCTGTCTATGGTATCTCGACCAACAACTTTCATTACTGCAACCGCATAACACTGTACAAGGTGAGC